>CAXTFT010000068.1:15932-18139 GCA_964243585.1 uncultured Terriglobus sp. | reverse complement strand
GGGTAACAACCTTGAATTCCACTGTAAAGACCGTCCTGATCTGGGTGCTGATGATTGCCTGCCTGATCTCTGTCTGGCAGTTTGTCATGCGTAGCGCCACGGGCGGGCATGATACGGCGGTCAGTCTGTCGCAGATGCAGGACTTTGCCGACAAGGGCAAGATCTCAGAAGTCACCGTTAATGGGACCGATGTAACTGGAAAGTTTAAGGACTCCAAGGAGTCCTTCCACACCACGATCCCGGCAAACTACCCTGATCTGTATAAGACGCTGCACGAAAAGGGCGTCAACATCAATATTAAGGACCAGAACAATTCGTTTTGGTTCGCGGCTTTGGTGCAGTTCCTGCCCATGCTGCTCATCCTTGGTGTGTTCCTCTTTTTCCTGCGGCAGATGCAGTCCGGCGGCAACAAGGCTATGAGCTTCGGAAAGAGCCGCGCACGCCTGCTTAGCCTGCAGCAGAAGAAGGTCACGTTTAAGGACGTTGCCGGAGTTGACGAAGCCAAGGAAGAGCTCAAGGAAATCATTGAGTTCCTGCGCGAGGCGCAGAAATTCCAGAAGCTTGGCGGCCGTATCCCCAAAGGCGTGTTGCTCGTCGGACCTCCAGGAACGGGTAAGACACTGCTCGCACGCGCCGTTGCCGGTGAAGCAAATGTTCCCTTTTTCTCAATCTCTGGGTCTGACTTCGTTGAGATGTTCGTCGGCGTTGGTGCATCGCGTGTGCGCGACTTGTTTGAGCAAGGCAAGAAGAATGCACCATGCATCATCTTCATCGACGAAATCGATGCGGTTGGCCGTCACCGTGGCGCAGGGCTGGGCGGTGGACACGACGAACGTGAACAGACGCTGAACCAACTGCTGGTTGAGATGGACGGCTTTGAGGCGAACGAAGGGGTCATCCTGATCGCCGCAACAAACCGGCCTGACGTCCTCGATCCTGCACTGCTTCGTCCAGGCCGCTTCGACCGCCGCGTCATTGTGGATCGTCCCGACATCCGCGGCCGTGAGGAAGTCCTCAAGGTGCACGCAAAGAAGGTGCCAATGGCTGACGACGTCAACCTGAACATCCTTGCGCGTGGAACCCCCGGTTTCAGCGGTGCTGATCTTGCCAACATGGTCAACGAAGCCGCGCTGACTGCTGCCCGCTTCAATCGCAAAGCCGTGCACATGTACGATTTTGAGATTGCCAAGGACAAGGTTCTAATGGGTGCGGAACGCAAAAGCATGTTGCTGACTGACGAGGAAAAGAAAGTAACCGCTTACCACGAGGCCGGTCACGTTCTGGTTGCCGCCATGCGTCAGCACTCCGACCCGCTGCACAAGGTCACGATCATTCCACGCGGCATGGCACTCGGTGTGACGATGCACTTGCCAGCAGAAGACAAGCACACGGTGACGCGTGACTACCTTGAATCGCAACTCGCGATCTTCATGGGCGGTCGCTGTGCGGAAGAAATCTTCCTGCACCAGATGACCACCGGTGCCGGCAACGATATCGAGCGTGCAACTGAACTGGCACGACGCATGGTTTGCGAGTACGGCATGAGCAAGATGGGTCCAATGACGTACGGCAAGAAAGAGGGCGGCGAGATCTTCCTAGGTCGTGAAATCCAGCAGCATCGCGACTTCTCTGATTCAACGGCAGAAGCCATCGACGCTGAGGTGAAGAAGTTCGTTCACGACGGCTATCAGTCGGCCTACTCCATCCTGGATGGCAATCAGGACATCATGCATCGTATGAGCCAGCTGCTGCTTGAGCGTGAAACTCTTGATGCTGAGGAGATCAAACTCATTATCGAAGGTAAGGATCTGCCGCCAGCTCGTTCTCACTTGGCGCACGCTGATTCCGGTCCAAGCGACACGCAGAAGGTGTTGAAGCCTGAAGGCGGACGTACACCGGGCTTCGGTGAGGGTCGTCCTTCTCCTGCCTGATCGTTTCCTAAACAAACGCAGAAGGCCCACACTCTCCGTGTGGGCCTTTTGTATTCTTTAAGCTCTGGTATGGCTGCCTAACCAGTGAACCGTCAGCCGCATCCATCAGGATAACTCGCAGATCCCGCAGGTTGTTGCCAGTGGGTCCGGTCGTAATCGCATCACCAACAGTGTGCAGAAGCGGCGCGGAGTCAAAGTTTGCAAGCGCAGCTTTTACTGAAAGTTCTGCAGCGTCGGCTCGAGCGATCGTGGTTTCATCGCAGACCGCGCCGGCAG
>CAXTFT010000068.1:0-15922 GCA_964243585.1 uncultured Terriglobus sp. | reverse complement strand
CTGTGGCCATCGATGCCGTCCGATCCCGCACTGAGCACAGCGGCAACTTCGTGTTGGCCCGCCAGCAACTCTGCAAGCCACAATGCGAACTGCTGGTTTCGGCCGCCTTCCCCATGATGTGCGCTGATTGTGACGCTCACCTCTCCCACGGAGACAAGGCAGGTTTTGCTTCGCGTTTCAGCAGCAAGCGCACGGCTGCGATTCAGTAGGTAACGTGCTGCATCGCGGTACTCCCAGTCGTCACAAGCGTTGTCAACAACAGCGTGGAAACCCTTTGCTTCTGCGGCATCAACGGCAGCCTGCGCCAGGTGGTCGCTGGAGAGTATCACCTCCCAGTGTGACCGCAAAAAGGCTGCGTCACCCGCCTTCGGTGTCTCTGGCAGCCTGTTGCCCGCGAACCAACGGATAATGCTTTGAGGCAGGGTCGAAGTCCGTTGCAGGAGATGGAACAACGCCCGAGCTTCCGCAGCACTTGCCTTGCCGGGCAGCGATGGGCCAGATGCAATCGCATCCGGCGAAGCCGCAGGAACATCTGAGATCAGCAGGGTGCACTGCATTCCTGCCACTGCTGCTGCCGCCGCTAGCCGTCCGCCCTTCACCGCGGAAAGATGTTTGCGCAGATCGTTCATTGCGGTGATCTTCAGGCCAGAACCCACCAGGACATAGGAAAATTGAGCAAGATCGTCGAGTGTGACCGCAGGATCAAGCGGCTGCTCTACCATTGCAGATGCTCCACCGCTGATGAGGAACAGCACGACTGTCTTTGGCGTCGCGGCTGTAAGTGCATCCAGGATGAGACGCGCAGCGTGGAGTGATGCAGCATTTGGGATGGGATGTGCCCCAGGCAGATATACTGCTCCATTCCAGGGTTTTGTATACATTTCCTCGTGCGAGGGGAGTGTTTCCGAAGGACCCACCACAATCGCTTGCTGGTTGATTCCGGCAAGGGCCTCAGCGGCGGCTCGATGCATGGGAACTGCGGCTTTGCCCATTGCGACGATCAGAACGCGATCCACTTCAGTCAGCGGCACCTGCTTGCCCGCCAGCATCAACATGCCGTTGCCACGTGCGATCCGGCTCTGCACGGCAGATCGCACGTCGACAGCGTCGAGAGCACGCGCAAAAATAGCTCGAGCGGCATCCCGGAGCGCCTGGCTCATGCTTGCCGCGGCCTCGCCGGGAACGCCAGCAGGATAACCATTGCTCCCGCCATCAGCGCCAGTGCCGACGCAAACAGGCCTGCGCTGTAGCTATGCGTGCGGCCAAGCAGCCAGCCTGTTGCGTACGGTCCCAGAAAGCCGCCAACATTACCGACGGAGTTAATTGCCGCGATCGCCAGCGCCGCTGTGCCGGCCGCCATGCGCTGGCTGCACGCTGCCCAGAACACCGGCATGGATGCAAACACACCAAAAGCTGCAATGGAAAGCGCAAGCGCCGCAAGCGCGGCGGAAGGTGCGAGCGCGGTCAAGGCGAACCCTGCGCCCGCAGCGCTGTATGAGGCAAACAGGGTCCATCGCCGCTCGTTCCGCAGGTCGGACCACCGGCTCCACAGCAGCATGGCAGTTCCACCAAGCGCATACGGAATAGCATTTATCCAACCCAGCGCGCGTAGTGAAACACCATGGCTTGAAATTAGCCGGGGCGTCCAGAAGCCAAGCTCATACAGCCCGATCATCAACATGAAGTAAGCGATGGCAAGAGTGATCAGGCTTCGAAACGCCGGTCTTGCAGAAGGTAAGACGATGCCGATGCAAGCCGCAGACTCGCTCTCAATGGCCTCAATCAAGCGTCGCTTTTCGAGTGAGGAGAGCCAAGCAGCACTTTCAACATTCGCGTACAGCATCCATGGCACGGCACAGCCGAAGACAACCGCAGGCAACGCCTCCAGCAGAAACAGCCACTGCCAGCCAGCCAACCCGTGCCATCCATTTAGCTGCATCAACGCGGCAGATAGAGGCGATCCGATCACGTTTGATAGCGGAATAGCAAAGTAAAACAGGGCCAGTATGCCGGCGCGCGCGGAACCCGGCAGCCACCGTGTCAGGTAGAAGACGATGCCGGGAAAGAAGCCGGCTTCCGCCGCACCGAGCAGGAAACGCAAAAACACGTACATGCGGGTGCCATGGACAAACGCCATGCCACCAGAGACAATGCCCCACGTCACCATCAACACGGCAATCCACCGCAAAGCACCAACCCGCAGCAGAGCATAGTTGCTGGGCACGGCAAACAAGAGGTAGCCAAGGAAGAAGATGCCTGCGGCGAAACCATAGGTCGCGTCACCAATCCCGAGATCGCGATTCATAGCTAGTGAGGCAAAGCCTACGTTCACGCGATCCAGAAAGGCGATGAAGTAGAGAAGCACCAGTGGCGGTGCTACGCGAAACGAGACCTTACGAAAGATGTGTGGCAGCGATTCTGAATCCGCAATGGGGTACACGCAAGAACTCTACTGCATCAGTGGCACAGTTGTGAGCAGATGCACGCGTTCGAATGGCCAACTCCGAATCAGATTTGATGAATCCAGAGTTGTAAGATTACTGAATCATTCCCAGCCTTTTGCCTGGACGGCTATGCTCTAGATTGGCATAGCCGTCCGGCATTGTTCATCGCAGTCTGACCAAACGCAATACGAAATGGCGCACCGGCAGTGCCGCTTTACACTGCGTTTTGCTTACTGCAGTCTTGCTGTCTTTGTGTCTTTTGACTTGTTGCTGCGTTCTTCCAGAGCAAGTGCCTCGGGCATAAAGGTGATAGCTTTTGCCACTTGTGGATCTTCATCGGTACGGGCCCGCAACCCCTCGTTGGCGCCGAACTGCGAGATGAAGAGCGAACCCTTGATGTTGGATTTGATCCAGGCAAGATTGGTGTTTAGGTCCCCATCGGTGTAGTCGATCTTTTCTGCTTTCAGAAAGCCCTTGAAGTCGGTCATGACAGCGTCATCTACCGTGAAGTCCTTCGGAATGCTGCGGTGCGCCAGATAGTGCTTTGTAAAATTGAAAAAAGCACCATGGATCAACAGGGAACTCTCAAACTGATTGGCTCTAGGCGATTCGATCTTCTCATCCGGCGTAATACCACCGCCACCGTACACTGTGCGTCCGCTGTCGGTCTGCTTTACCTCAAGGTTGCTCTTGTCCGCAGCCTTGGCATCTTTACGAACGTAGTAGTAGTCGTACAGCGAAACACCGTCGTAGTCGCGCTGGATCAAACGGCCGCTGGGTGTGTAGTAATGGTAGGTCGTTAGAGCGAGACCGGTATTTTCAGCAACCTGGAATACGGTTTGCACAAGCCCCTTGCCAAAAGTGGTTTCGCCGACAATCAGTGCCCGATCATGGTCCTGCAGCGCACCGGACACGATCTCAGCTGCCGATGCCGTGTTGCGGTTCACAAGAATGACGATTGGGTACTTCTTACCCTGTTCGCCATGGTTGGCTTTATAGACTACATCCTGGAACGACCGACCCTTCTGTGACACAACTAGGTCGCCGCGCGACAGGAATTTATCGCTCATCGCAACGGCTTCGTTCAGCAATCCGCCGGGGTTGCCACGCAGGTCGATCACCAGGCCAGTCATCTCCGGACCGAACTTTGCCAGTGCGTCGCCAACCTCGTGCGAAGTCGTCTCCATGAACTGTGTCACATGGATATAGCCGATACCGGGCTTGATGAAGTAGGCCAAATCGACCGACGGACGAGGAATCTCATCGCGCACAAGGTCGAAGGTCATGGGCTTGTCCTGGCCTTCGCGCAGCATCTGCACGGCGACATGGGTACCCTTGGTGCCCTTCAGGATGTTCGAGACGCCGAGCGAATCCATGCCGTCGGCACTCTTGCCATCGATGAACAGGATGGCGTCGCCCGGACGAATACCGGCTTTGTGCGCGGGCGACTCCTCAAAGGTGTCAATCACGACCACGCGTTGAACACCGTCTTTACCCACCTGTGGCTGAATGTGCATGCCCACGCCGTAGTAGCGGCCATGCTGGTCCTCGCGCATCTGCGCGTAGGCCTTTGGGTCGTAGAAGTTTGAGTGCGGGTCCAGGACGTGCAACATGTTCGGGATTGCACCGTCGTAGATCACTTTGTCGATTTTTTCGCCGTTCAGCTTGTCGGCGTAGTTGCCCTCGACCACGGAGTACACATCGGTGAACTGGTGCAGGCTGTCGCGCACCGTAGTCTCATCGTTTGCAGACTGGGCATTAACGCGGCCGTTCAGAAAGGAACCCGCAACCGCGCAGGTGCCGAAGAACAGCGAAAGGGAAACCAGAGCGCGGCGGGTGCGTGTCGACATGCAAACAGAACCTCAGGGGTAACTCAAAACACTTAACAACGCTTTGCCAATGCAAGGGACAAAACGGAGGCAGGGCGCTCCAAGGTAAGACGGAGTATAGCACCGGAGTGTCACCCGGACTTGCTGGAAAGTACACGACCCGAACAGGATGAAAGTGCTTCGGAAGAAGTGGAGGGCAGGGTGCGCGGGTAGAATGGAAGGCGTCTACCGGGCAGGCAGTCCGGCACGTCAAAAAGGCAGGCGCTTTATGCGACCGACCACAAGTTCACCGCAGGTACGCATGACTGAATCCACCAGGCTTTTCCGCGCCGCGTTCGTAGCTGGCACCCTCATCACCGGCACGCTGACGCTCCATCCAGCACTGCATGCACAGACAGCTGCCCCCAAGCCGCTGCCGGTGCCTCGCTACCAAAGTCCCGGCGTGCCTCAGGTACAGGCTCCTACGCCGCAGTACCAGTTGCCGCAAACTGTCGCCATCACGCCGAATGCAACCGTTGTGGAAGACGTCATTGTGCGCGTGAATGATGGCATCATTTCCCGGTCAGACCTGGAGCGGGCGCAGCAGCAGATGCAGGGGGAAGGCGCTGGGAATCCGAACGCCGGCACCGATCCTGTAGAACGGCAGCGCAACCTCCTGCGCGACCTTATTGACCAGCAGCTATTGCTGTCCAAGGGCAAGGAGCTCAACATCATCCCGGACGCAGAGGTGGTGCGCCGGCTGGACGAAATCCGCAAGCAGAACAACTTTGCCACCATGGAAGACCTGGAGAAGGCCGCGCGCTCGCAAGGTGTGTCATTTGAGGACTTCAGGGCCAGCATCCGAAACAGCATCATCACAGGCAACGTGGTACGGGACGAAGTCGGCCGTACCATTCGCCTGAGTCGCGGCGACGAGCAGAAGTATTACGACGCTCACAAAGACGAGTTCACCCAGCCGGAACAGGTACGCCTGTCTGAAATCCTGGTACCGACCGCTGCCAATGCGGACGACACGATCATTGCCGCGGCCCAGAAGTCGGCAACTGACATTTATGCAAAGCTGAAGTCCGGCGCGGATTTTGCAGCTACGGCGAAGGCATCTTCGGGCGGCCCAACCGCCGCGCAGGGCGGCGACCTGGGCCTGTTTGTGCGCGGCAACGGCAAGCTGGCGGCTGTGCTGGAAGAAAAGACCTTTGCCCTACCGGCCGGTGGTTATACCGAACCCATACGCACGCGGCAGGGCTTCGTCATCCTGCGCACCACAGAGCACCAGCAGGCAGGCACGCCCGCGCTGGCACAGGTCGAAGGCGAAGTGCAGAACGCGATGTACCAGGAGGCGATCCAGCCAGCCCTCCGCACTTATCTGACCCGACTGCGGGAGGAGGCTTTCATCGACCTGAGGCCCGGTTTCGTCGATAGCGGCGCCAGTGCGAAGCAGACCAAGCCGGTATTTGCAGCCTATGTTCCACCCGCGCCAAAGAAGCAGACCCAAAAGCAGCGCCTGGATGCTGCAAAGACCGGCCGGCTGGCGCAGCAAACCCGAGGTACGGCAGTAGCCACGGCGACACCCGCCGTACAGGAATTGGATAAACACGGCAAGCCGAAAAAGGCTAAGCGTGAGAAGGTTCGCTTCGGCCAGGCGCCCCGTACCGCGCTGCCAGAGGCAATCGGAACGGCGGATGCAGAGACTCCGGGCCAGTCGACAGCAGAGGCATCGACAACCGATGCCCCGGGACAAGTGATCAGTCCCGTCGCATCCTCCACGAACACAGTGGCGGCGAACTCGGCACCGGAAGACGATCCCTTGGCACCCCAGGCAGGACCCCGGGCCAAGACGCGATTTGCTTCCCGTGAAATAGAAGTGAAGCAGAAGAAAGTAGAAGTGCAGCAGGCAAAAGTCGCAGAAAAGGTACGAGCTACTCCGGTTGCTGCCACGACCGACGAGAAGCAGACAAAGACTGTGCAGGCTGACGCGCTTGGCCTGAATGGCAGCAATGCCAAAAAGCAGAAGGTCAAACGCAAGAAGGGTGATCCCAAGGAGCGACTGCAGGAAAAGCCGGTCGAGGCCAAGGCTCCGCTGCAGGACAACGGTCTGCCAGACCGCCTGCACCAGATCGACGCGCCGCAAAAGCCGCTGGATCCTGCCGCAAACGCTGCCGCCGGAACATCGACCAAGCCGTCCAGCGACACCACGACGTTGGCTCCCGCCGCTGCACCCGCGCCAGGCAGTCCCGTACCCAGCCAGATTCCTCCTTCGAATGGTGCGGTGTCACCCAGCAGCAACCAGCCTGTGCCTCAGACACTAAACCAACCGCGATAAACCGGTGGTAAGTCATGCATAAGCGGGAACGGCATCAGCCGTTCCCGCTTGCACTTTACCGCCAGCCATCTTGGCGCCTCGTCGCGGGTATTCTGAGAACGTGAAGGACTTCTACATTGCCGACGCGGGACAACACGAAAATGCTATTGTCACCTCTTTTTTCCTGCTCTCCCAGATATCCGCGCGCGATAAGAAGGGCGGCGGCGGCCAGTACCTGGCGCTGACTCTCACTGATAAGACCGGAAGCTTCGAAGCGCGCATGTGGGAGGAGTTTGCAGCGGCTCTCTCCTCCTGTTCGCAGGGCTGCTATGTCAAAGCGCAGGGCCGCATTGATCGCTACCAGGGACGCTTCCAGATCACCCTGACCCAGATGCGATCCGCAGCGCCCCACGAGATCGATGTCTCCGACTTTCAGGCTGCCACGAAGTACGATGTGGATGCACTTTGGCGGGAACTGGTGAGGTATGTCGACGGCTTTGTAAACAGCGACCTGCAGCGGCTGGTTCGCAGCTTTCTCGACGACCCGGAACTTGGCCCGGCCTTCCGCACAGCACCTGCTGCGAAGATGCTGCATCATGCCTGGATAGGCGGCCTGCTGGAACACGTCGTCTTCCTGCTGCGCCTGTGTGCGCGCGTCGCTCCGCAATATGCCGAAGAGGTCGATCCGGACCTGCTGATGACAGCAGCCATCCTGCACGATATCGGCAAGGTGCGTGAACTTGCGTGGACGACGAGTTTTTCCTATACGACGGAAGGCCAGTTGCTGGGCCACATCACCATTGCGATCGGCTTGCTGCGCGAAAAGATCTCTGCCATGCCGGAGTTTCCGGACAGGTTACGCATCCTGGTGGAGCACCTGATCCTGTCGCACCATGGCCGTTTCGAGTTCGGCTCGCCCAAACTGCCCATGACGCCGGAGGCGCTGCTGTTCAGCGCGCTGGACGACCTGGAAGCGAAGATGCAGAATGTTCGCGCAGAGTTCGCGAAGGCTGTGGAGAATGGCAAACGGGCCGATGAAGTCACTGAGTACTCGCGGTCCATGGAACGCGCGCTGCTGAACAGCCGTGCGTACCTGGAGAGCATGTAGCACGAAGCCAAGTACCAGAAGTGTATTTGCTCGAGGTGCCAGTCTTTGCCACAGAGGTTGTAAATGCTCTCTTGGCAGCGGAGCGACGCGGACGCATCTGCGCGCAGTCGGTTGACTCTTACTCCGTGACATGCAGGATCTCAACATCAAGCCTGGAAGCGCTCGACGGAGACGCAGTACAGCATGCCTTGAAGCTGCGCGTACCCACTCGCTTACTGTTTATGACACGGCTTACTTGTGTCTTGCACGGAAGCCGGGTTTGCCACTGGCCACCTTTGATCGGGACCTTGCGCGCGCAACGAACGCTGTCGGTGTTCCCGTTGCCTGATCATCAGTGGGGCTGAACAACAGGCGGTTGAGTCTCATCTTTTTTGTGATCGCCCAGGCCGAACATCTTCTGGAAGATATTACGATGCGGCTGGCCTTCGCTGTCCCTTTCGGGCGGTCTACTCTCAGGCGCCTGGCCTCCGCCGGTCATGTCGGTTCCGGCGGTGCTGCTGTCTCTGCCGAATAGCCGGTCCATCAGGCTGCGGCCACTGTCGCTCATATGGCTGCAGGTGCTCTGCGGCTGCGTACCGTCGAGAAAAGCCATGGTGTAAGCCGCAGGGCAGGTCTCATCGGCAAGCTGACTGCTTGCCTTGTCGATCTGGTACTCCGTAATGCCGGAAGGTGGTGTGAACGGCTTCATGTCGCTGTACTGCGGCAGCTTGATGGCGCGCTTCATAAAGTCAGTCCAGATGGGTGCTGCCAGCACGGCACCCGTCAGATTGATGTTGCTGTAGTCGTCATTTCCCACCCATACGACGCAAATCAGGTTGCTGCTGTACGCGGCAAACCATGCATCGTGGCTGGTGCCGGTTTTGCCTGCGGCGGGAGCAGTAAAACCACGCTGTCGTGCCACGTAGCCGTAGCCAAAGTTCATGACGCCTTCCAGCAGGTTGCTGGTCAGGAATGCGGCCTTCGGGTCCATCACCTGTTTCGCTTCCGGCGTAAAGTCGGCGACCACGTCTCCGCGATCGTTGCGGACGCTGGCCAACATCCACGGGCTCAGGTGTACGCCGCCATTGGCAAATACAGTGTACGCACCGGCCATATCCAGCGGCGTAGCGTCGTAGGCACCCAGTGAAACAGCGGGCGTGCCCTTTGCCGAAGCGATGCCGGAGGCACGCGCCAATGCCGCCACGTTCTCAAATCCGACCTTTTCGCCCAGGGAGATGGTCGCGTTATTCAACGATTGCGCCAGGGCCACGGCGGCGGTCACCTGACCATGGAAGTGGCCCATGTAGTTGCGGGGCGAGTAGGTCTGCCGGCCATTGTCGAAGGTGAACGTTGTCGGCACGTCCGACAGCATGGTGGTGGCGGTAAAAGTGCCGCTGCCGCTGACGTTTCCCTCGTCGTCGGTGCTCTGGCCAAGCTGCTGGCCGTTCACCGCGCCCATCTCTGCCGTGGCATAGACAAATGGCTTGAAGATGGACCCTGTAGGCCGCTTGCTGGAGGCATGGTTCAACTGCGACGTGCCGTAGTTGCGGCCGCCCACCAGCGCCAATACCTGGCCGGTGTGCGGGTTAAGAGCGACCAGCGCAACCTGCGGCATGGGCCCGGGCGCACCCTTGCGGTCGCGGCGCACGGCCTCATCCACGTTGACCATTCCAGCGTTGACCGCCTCGGCTGCCGCCCGCTGCAGGTCCGGATCCAGCGAGGTGTAGATGCGCAGCGTGCTGCCGGAGGTGGTCGTGTCACCCATGCGGCTCTGCAGCTGATCGTGTACCAGGTCGACAAAGTATGGCGCTTCGCTGGCATCCACATTTTGCGGAGCCAGCTTCAGCGGCTCCCCCTGCGCGCGCTCACTTGCGGCTGGCGATAGCGTGCCGGTTTCGATCATGGAGCGCAGCACAAGGTTTCGCCGCTCCAGCATGCGCTCCGGGTGCCGGAAAGGATTGAAGTAACTGGGCCGTTGGATGATGCCTGCCAGTAGAGCGCACTCCGCCAGGTCAAGCTGCCGGAGGTCCTTGCCGAAATATGCCTGCGCAGCTTCGCCAAACCCGCTGACCGCAAAAGAACCACGCTGACCCAGGGGGATCTGATTGGCATACATCTCAAAAATCTGTTGTTTGGAGAAGCGTCCTTCAAGCTGCAGCGTGATGATGATCTCGATGAGCTTGCGCTTGATGTGCTTTTCCGGCGTCAAAAAAAAGCCACGGGCCAACTGCTGGGTAATGGTTGATCCGCCGCAGACCGCGTGCTGGCTCAGGATGTCCTGCACGCCGCATTTTGCCAACCGGCCGAAGTTGAGGCCGCTGTGCTCGAAGAAGCGGCGATCCTCAATCGCGGTCACCGCGCTGACCAGGTTTTTCGGAATCTGGCTGTAGGTGACCAGGCGGCGTTTGGTGCGGTTCTTGTCCTCGCTCAGGCTGGTGATCACCTGTGGTTCCAACTCATACGCCTGCAGCGGTGCGCCATTGTCAGCCGTAATGCTGGCAACAGTGCCGCCGGTCGTATCAATGGTTGCACCGTCAGTGGAGTGGAACGAGCCGGAACCCGGCTTGATGGTAATGCTGTCACCGCTAAGGGTGTACGTGCCAAGCTGCCCATCGCGGTTGTACCCGGCGCGTCGCAGGTCCTGCGCGATAGCGGTGGCGGTCAGCGATTGTCCGGTACGCACTTCTTTGGGCGCGGCATAAACCTGCGCCGTGCTGGCGAAGAGCGGCCCGCTGTTCAGGCGCTCATCCACCACCTGCTGATACTGGTGGTAGTAGTAGGCAAAGACCAGCCCGCCAAGCAGCAGGCATCCCAGGCCAATGACAACCAGGAACAGGAGTACGCGCTGCCAAAGCGGACGACGTCCGCCACGCCGGGCAGGGCTGCCGGATGTGTACTGCCTGTCACTGCCGAGCTTCACTTTGACTGCCATCGTTCTCCTGCTTTGCGTGGCTGAAAACCTACCCGCACGATGCATCTTTCGGAGGGGCATGGCTTCAGCCATGCCATCAGGGTGCGGGACGAGAGCGGGGCTTCAGCCCCTGAGGTTCCCTGCATAAAGTTTCCCTCAGCGGCTAAAGCCGCGATCAAAACTACACGTGTGTGGCACGGCTGAAGCCGCGCCCTTCCGAAAGCACGCACATGCCACAATCTGTTCGACGTGTGCGTAAGGTGATTTCTTTACCCACGAAGCCTGCTGAGAGCTGCCACAACTTCTCCAACCGGCAGTTCCTCTGTCGTGCCCCGCAGCCGATCCACCAGTTCCACAAACCCCTCAGCAAGCCGCTTACCAACCGTGACGCGGTACGGCACACCAATCAGGTCGGCGTCTTTGAACTTCACGCCTGCGCTGCCGTCCCGGTCGTCCAGCAGGACGTCGAAGCCGATACGGTCAAGTTCACTGGCGATTCTCTCGCCGGCCTCGGCCAACGGCGCATCGCTCTGCTTGGTTACGGTGACGACGACCTCAAACGGCGCGATGGCGGCGGGCAGCACGTAGCTCCACTCGCCGCGGTCGTTCTTGCCTGCCTTCGCGGCGGACTGCTCCATGGCTGAAGTCAGGATGCGCTCGATGCCGATGCCATAGGAACCCATGATCGGCGTCGTCTCCTTGCCGTTACGGTCCAGCACGCGCGCGCCCATGCTCTGCGAGTACTTGTAGCCCAGCTTGAAGATGTGGCCGATCTCGACGGCCTTGCCCAGACGCAGCGGCTGACCGCTGATTGGGTCGGGCTCACCTGCCGCTACATTGCGCACGTCCGCTGTCGCTTGCGGCTTGAAGTCACGTTCCGGCGTGACATTTCGTAGGTGATAGCCCTCTTTGTTCGCACCTGCAACAAGGTTCATTCGACCCCTGAGTGCGTCATCCATAAGGATGAAAGTCTTGACGCTTGGGTGTACACCGATGGGCCCTAAGAACCCAGCGGGAGCGTGGAACGTGTCTTCAATTTCGTGCGGCAACGCTGGACGAAGTTCTGCACCCGAGAACATGCTGCCTAGCTTTGCTTCGCTAAGTTGATGATCTCCGCGTAAAAACACGACGATCACCTGCCTTGTCTCAGGTCTTCCTGCTCCCGGCCCCTTCACTTCTTCCGGCCATGTGGCGTGCATGACCATCGTTTTGATCTGGTGCACTCTCTCCACACCAAGAAAGCTGCCTACTTCGTCAATAGTGCGCCGGTCCGGTGTCTCTATCAGTTCCGGCAGGCCGTCGCCGGTCGGCTCCAGGTCCAACACCGGTGCCAGCTTCGACGTGGCCTTCTCGATGTTCGCCGCGTATTTGCCGTCTGGCGAGCTTGCAATCCAGTCCTCACCGGCGTCGGTGTAGACCATGAACTCCTGCGACTGCGAGCCGCCCATGGCACCGCTATCCGCATCCACCGCAACAAAATCCAGACCGCACCGCGTAAAGATGCGGCGGTATGCAGCGTCGTGCTTGTCGTAGCTCTCATCCAATCCGGCCTGGTCGATGTCGAAGCTGTACGAATCCTTCATGGTGAACTGGCGCACGCGCAGCAGACCGGATTTCGGTCGCGGTTCGTCGCGGAACTTGGTCTGGATCTGGTACCAGATTTGCGGCAGCTGCTTGTAGCTGCGAATCTCGTTGCGCGCGATGGAGGTCATGATCTCCTCGTGCGTCATGCCCAGGCAGAGGTCTGCGCCCTTGCGGTCCTTTAGACGGAACATGTTGTCGCCCATGCCCGTCCACCGGCCGCTCTCTTCCCAGGGCTCGCGCGGCAGCAGGGCGGGCAGGAAGAACTCCTGCGCGATTGCATCCATCTCTTCGCGCACGATGGCGATGATCTTATTCAGAGACCGTGTGCCCAGCGGCAGGTAACTGTAGATGCCCGCGCCCAGCTGGCGAATGTAGCCAGCGCGCAGCAAAATTTGGTGGCTTGCAACCTCGGCGTCGGCGGGTGCCTCGCGTAACGTGGGAATGAAGAGTTTGGACCAGCGATGCATGTCGTTCCGTGTACTTTCCCGCACCGCATGGCCAGCCGGCGTCGTTTCTATGATTCTACCCACCGGGCGTGCGGGAATGCGTCCAGCATCTCAGCACCTAAATAACGATCACGCATCGCCTGCAAAGCTCGCAGACGGCGTCCAAATAGTCAGTGGTTCCGAAGTTTCGCAACCGCACGCTGCATCCGCACATCTGCTGAACTGGAGCCTCGCCACGCACATGAGAAATGCCCTTGTCGGTGGAGTTATCGTCCTTGTCGTCGCCCTGCTGGTCTGGAGCGGCGTCCACAACCTGCAGACTCGCCGCGCAGCAGAAGCGCAGGCCCGCAACCAGCAGATGAGCATTACCGTTGATAAGAAAGGCGCTACTGCGAGCGCATCAGAGAGCGGCGAAACCGTCGCGGATCTGCGTGGCAAGCCCGCAACTGGCTTCACCCTGACCAGCAACACCGGCAGGCGCATCTCCATGGCCGACCTCAAAGGCAAGCCGGTCCTGTTGAACTTCTGGGCCACGTGGTGTACCCCCTGCAAGGTGGAGATGCCGTGGTTTGAGGATTTTCAGAAGAAGTATGCGGCGCAGGGTCTGCAGGTTGTTGGCATCAACGAGGATGACGATGCGCAGTCTGCTGAGGTGAAGGATCAGATTAAGAAGACGCTGGAGCGCACCGGCGTGGACTACACCATTCTACTGAGCGATAAAAAAGTTGGTGACGCCTACGGTGGTCTAGATGTTCTGCCCGCGACCTTCTTCATCGACCGCAATGGAAAGATCGTCGCACAAGCCATCGGCTTGGCCAGCAAAGAGGAAGCAGAAAGCAACGTTCAAAAAATTGTAGCGGGGAGTTGATCCATGCGACGGTTAGCGCAAGTCCTTTCTGGAGTTGTTTTGCTCTTCGGCCTGGTTGCGGTAATTAGCCTGGGATCAGCAATGGCGCGGTCGTCGCGTGAAAGTGCAGAGGCGAAGCCAGCGGTCGATCAGGCTGCAGGTGGCTCATCCCGAGCCAAAGGTGGCCACGTGGATTTTATTGCCGAAGGTCAAAACATTGCGGCGGAGAAACCGGCGGCAATCGTCCTGCACTTTCGCGTCGATCCAGGTTTCCACATCAACTCGCATACCCCTAAAAGCGACATGCTAATTCCCACAAAACTGCTGGTTGAGGACATGACCGGGGCCGAGGTTTCCCTGGTCGACTTCCCTGCCGGAACGCCCTATAGTTTCGCCTTTGAGCCAAAGACGAAGCTGGATGTCTACACCGGCGACGTGATACTGACAACGCACGTAAAAGCCAGGGCCGGTAACTACACCATGAAGGCAGCACTCCACTACCAGGCATGTGACCAGGCCGCCTGTTACCCGCCCAAGACACTTTCGCTGGAACAGCCTTTTAGCGCCAGGTAGTTAACTGACTCGTGATCAGGTTGCTATGCGTAATGCCGCGTACGCAGCCTGCAATACCTGTGCATCGATCCCGATTGCAATCAGTTGAAATCCCTGCCGCGCGTACGCCTTTGCCGCTTCCGCAGTGCCGGCAAAGATGCCACAGGGCTTGCCTGCGCGCTTGCAACTCGCCAGCACAGTGGCAATTGCTTCCTGCACCTGCTTGCAGCCGATGTCACCGGGAACGCCGCACGATCCACTCAGATCGTATGGTCCGACGATCAGGGCATCCACATACGGTTCTTGAGCAATGCTGTTCACGGCCTCGACTCCGGCCAGTGTCTCGATTTGTACCAGGATGGAGTAGTTCCGCTGCGCAAGATACTCCGTGAAGCCAAAACCGTAGCCCTGTGCACGGGCAATGCCGACGCTGCGTTTACCGTGCGGCGGATAGAGGGCGAATCGTGCAATTTCGCGGGCATCGTCCAGCGACGAAACCTGCGGCACGATGATGCCATCCGCGCCAACATCAAGGTAGCGCTTGAGCGTGGTTTCACCCCTGTCCGGAACGCGGACGAGGCTAGGTATGCGGCCCTTCGTAATAGCGCAGGCAGTTGCTGCGGAAGCTTCACTAAAGCGGCCATGTTCCGCGTCGATCCAAAGCCAGTCGAAACCGCTCGTTGCGGCAATCTCAACCGTCGCCGGGTGATCGATGGAAAGAACCGTGCCGTACTTCGGCTTATCCGTCCGCAACCAGGCAGGGTCCAGCATCATAGCCTTGTTGTACCCGTTAATACGCGACAGAAAGTGGAGCGGGAGACCGGGATCGAACCGGCGACATTCAGCTTGGGAAGCTGACGTTCTGCCACTGAACTACTCCCGCAGTAAGTCAATTATAAGCTGGCTGTGCCAGCCTCTGGGTCAGTGCCCTGCTCATGCGCGGTCACATGGCTTTTGTTGCGTGTGTACTTTGCATATACGCTGGTTCAGATGCAAAACACAAAAATCGTTGTCACCGGGGCTGCGGGTCTGGTGGGCCAGAACCTTATTCCACGCCTCAAGGCGCGTGGGTGGACCCACATTGTCGCCATCGACAAGCATCCCACCAACACAGCGGTTCTTCGGCGCTTTCATCCGGACATTGAAGTACTGGAAGCGGACCTCATGACCAGCGATACGTGGCAGCAGTCGCTGGCAGGCTGCGGCGCGCTGGTCTGTGGTCATGCGCAGATTGGTGGGTTGCACGCTGAAGAGTTTCTGCGCAACAACGTCGGCGCAACAGAGCGCCTGCTGGATGCCGCAAAATTGCACGGCGTGCCCTACTTGGTGAGTATCTCCTCCTCCGTGGTGAACTCGGCGGCCGTGGATCACTACACAGAGACAAAGAAAGCGCAGGAGGCACTGGTTGCTGCCAGCGGCATCAAGCAGGTAGTGCTTCGGCCGACGCTGATGTTCGGCTGGTTCGACCGCAAGCACACCGGCTGGCTGGCGCGATTCATGAAGAAGACCCCGGTTTTTCCCGTGCCTGGTGATGGACGGTTTTTGCGGCAACCGCTCTATGCCGGTGACTTTTGCGATGTGATCGCATCCGCCATCAACACGCAGGTTACCGGGGCCTATAACATCACCGGCCAGCAGCGCGTGGATTACATCGACTTCATGCGCATGATTCGTGACGCTGTGGGTGCAAAAACACGCATACTGAAAATCCCGTACGGCCTCTTCCGTGTGCTCTTACAGGCCAATGCGCTGGTGGATCGCGATCCCGCTTTTACCGTGGGGCAACTCAAGGCCCTGATCACCCCGGATGTGTTTGAAGTGATTGATTGGCCGGGAATTTTCAGGGTGCAATCGACACCGCTTCAGAAGGCGCTGGAAGTTACCTTCCGTGATCCTGATTACTCGGGCGTGGTTCTGGATTTC
>CAXTFT010000067.1:0-18306 GCA_964243585.1 uncultured Terriglobus sp. | reverse complement strand
GCCGAAGGATCTGGATCACTCGAAAGAGTCGGTCGGCTCGGCGCATCGCAAGACCCATGCTGACACAACGCTGTCAGGAGAGCTTCGTTACTGTCTTTCCTGTGCTGGGATTCAGCACAGGAGGACACGATGAACCTGGTCTCGATGCGCGTCATCACAAGCGATGTAGAGCGGCTGGTCAGCTTCTACGAGATGATCAGCGGGAACGCCGCAACCCGGTACACGCCGGATTTTGCGGAACTTACAACACCAAGAGGCACCCTTGCCATCGGCAGCACACGGACCCTGAGTGCCTTCGGCGCTGAGAATGAACTACAACCCGAGGCGAACCGGAGTGTCATTCTCGAGTTCCTGGTGGAGGATGTCGATGCAGCCTTCCTGCGGCTGAAAGATCGTGTACCCACGTTCCTTCAGGAACCGACGACGATGCCATGGGGCAACCGTTCCCTGCTCTTCCGCGACCCCGACAGGAACCTCATCAACCTGTTTACCCCGGTCACTGCAGAGGCGATTAGGAAGTTTGCACGATGAGGCAGTTTAAACGGCTAGCGAACGCTCCCGAGTGACTCCCAAAGCATGCATGGAAACGCTACTGTGCAGTGAGCCGGGTCTGCAGCAGCGTTGCGACGTAGGGCTGGGCCTTGTGCATGGCACCTTCGACGGAGATGCCGTACTTTTCCCGCAGTGCCTCTACCTTGCCGTGCTCAATGAATTGGTCGGGCCAGCCGACCCGCACAACGGGCGTTTCGATTTCTGCCGCAGACAGCGTTTCCAGCACCAGCGAGCCAAAGCCGCCCGCCAGCACATGGTCCTCAAAGGTAATCACAAGGCCGCAGGTGCGGCCATACTGCTCAATGACGGCGTGGTCAATCGGCTTCACAAACCGCGGATTGATCACTGCAACGGAAAGACCCAGCTTACCCAACTGCGACGCCATCCCGCGCGCCATGGGCAGCAGCGCACCCAAGCCAAAGATGGCCACATCCGTGCCGTCTTCCATCACTTCGGCCTTGCCAAGCTCAAGGGCAACCGGCTCCGGCTTGAGGGCGCTGCCTGGCCCGATGCCGCGAGGGTAGCGGATGGCGCTGGGCCCGGAATGCTCGAGCGCAGTCTGCATCATGTCGGCCAGTTCGTCCTCATCCTTCGGAACCATGTGGACAAGGTTAGGAACGGCTCTCAGGTAGCTGATGTCGAACAGGCCATGATGCGTTGGACCGTCATCACCGCTGAGACCTCCGCGGTCCATGCAGAACACGACCGGCAGTTCCTGTAATGCCACGTCATGCACGATGGGATCGAACGCCCGCTGAAGAAAGGTCGAGTAGATGGCGCAGAAGGGGCGATAACCCTTTGTTGCCATGCCCGCCGCAAAGATCACAGCATGCTCCTCTGCAATGCCCACATCGAAGAAGCGAGTCGGGTGCACGGGCCGGAAGAGATCAAGTGCTGTGCCATTAGGCATCGCCGCCGTGATCGCGACCACCTTGGAATCCCGGTGCGCCAGCTTCACCAACGTTTCCGCAAACACTTCTGAGTAGGTCTTCTGCCCCGCCAGAGCGGTGTCGCCCGTCTCCGGATCGTACGGCCCCAGGCCATGGAACTTCTTTTGCTTGTCCAGCGCAGGTTGGAAGCCGCGTCCCTTTTGCGTAATGGCGTGCAGTACCACCGGTTTATTTTGCGCCTTGAGGAACTGAAAAGTTTTTACCAGCAGCGGCAGATCATGGCCGTCGATGGGGCCGTAGTAGTCGAGGCCAAACTCCTCAAATAGCATGGCCGGTCCCAGCAGTCCTTTGACGCTCTCCTCAGCCTTACGCTGGACGTGCTTGGCCGCTTTGCCGCCGATGCGCTCGATCAGCCCTGAAGCGCGGTCATGCAGGTAGGTGAACTGTGGATTCGTGACGATCTTGTGGAAGTACGACGCTATCGCGCCAACGTTCTTGTCGATGGACCACTCGTTGTCGTTCAGCACGATAATCATGCGTTTGGTCTGCGCGGCAATGTTGTTGAGCGCCTCATAGGAAATGCCGCAGGTAAACGCCGCATCGCCAGCCAGCGCGACAATGTGCTCATCGCCGCTACTCAGATCACGCGCTACCGCCATACCCAGTGCAGCGGAAAGTGCTGTTCCGGCGTGGCCTGCGCCAAAGCTATCGTGCTCACTCTCGGTGCGCAGCATAAAGCCATTCAGCCCGCCCGGCTGGCGGATCGTATCAAAACGCGACTCGCGCCCGGTCAGCAACTTGTGCACGTAGGCCTGATGACTGACGTCGAAGACGAACGAGTCCCGCGGCGTGTCGAATACGTAGTGCATCGCGATGGTCAATTCCACCACGCCGAGGTTCGGCCCGATGTGGCCACCGGTCTTGGCGACACTTTGGATCAGCCGTGCCCGGATTTCCTCCGCCAACTCAGAGAGTTGCGAAATAGACAGCTTCTTGATGTCTGCGGGAGAGCCGATCGTGGGAAGAAATTCACTCATTCGTATTGCATAAGACGCACTTGGTGGAGCAGCGGGAACCTGCAACGAACCAGGCAGACTTTGATCCTCTGAAAGTGTAGCCCTGCGCAGACTACTCCGCCACGGCTGCCGCGACCGCCGGCGAATCCAGCGGTTCGCTAAAGGCGCCCTCCCAGCGCGCGATGACGGCGCTGGCCAGGCAGTTGCCTGCCACATTGATCGCGGTGCGGCCCATATCCATCAGTGCATCAATACCCAGCAGCACCAGAATTGGTTCGCTTGGCAACCGCAGCGTGCCTGCCGTTGCAAGCAGAACAACCAGTACCGCGCGCGGTACACCTGCCACGCCTTTTGAAGCCAACATGAGCGTGCCCATCATGAACACCTGCTGACCAAGCGGTAGCGGAACATTGGCAACCTGAGCCACAAAGACCATGGCCATGGCGAGGTAAAGCGTGGAACCGTCCAGATTGAATGAGTAACCCGCGGGAATCACAAACGACAGAATACGCCGCGGCACGCCGAATGCCTCCATCTCTTCCATGGCACGCGGCAGTGCGGCCTCACTGGTGGCGGTGGCAAATGCAATCGCGGCCGGCCCCGAAATGTGCCGCAGCAGGCGCTTGATCGGCAGTCGCGCCAGCAAAGCGACAGGCAGCAGGATGCAGAATACAAAGAAGAGAGCTGCTGCATAGAACACCAGCAGCAACTTGCCC
Organism: uncultured Terriglobus sp.; assembly: GCA_964243585.1. Classification (GTDB taxonomy): domain Bacteria; phylum Acidobacteriota; class Terriglobia; order Terriglobales; family Acidobacteriaceae; genus Terriglobus. The sequence goes on along the minus strand of CAXTFT010000067.1, from coordinate 15,132 downwards.
AGATGTACTAACACGCCCGGGCCCATGCGTGCCACGGTGTACGCCATGGCCGACGCCACACCCAGGGGCGCAAAGTACATCACGATGTTGGTGAACCGAAACATCACCTCACTAAGGCTTTCGGTTAATCGGAGCACCGGTTCAGCCTTTGAGCGTGGTGTCAGGGCTAGCGCCATCCCGAAGATCGCCGCAAACACGGCGACCTGTAGCACCTGACCCTCTGAAATAGACTTCGCCAGATTCTCTGGAAAGACATGCGCCAGGAAGTCCTGCCAGTGCATGGGAGCGGCGCTTGGAATCGATCCAGCAATGTCGGGCGGCAGCGTCAGGCCGACGCCTGCCTTTGAAAGGTTGGCCGCGACCAGGCCAACGACAAGCGCGATCGTCGTTAAAACTTCAAAGTAGAGCAGGCTTTTCCAACCCATGCGGCCCACGCTCTTCAGGTCGCCGTGCCCGGCAATGCCGCTGACCAGCGTCGCCAGGATCAATGGCGCAACGATGGTCTTCACCAGCCTCAGAAAAATGTCGCTTAGAAAGTGCGACTGCACTGCCAAGTTCGGCAGGTCAAGCCCGATTTCAACACCCGCAACCATCGCGACGACGATCCAGGGCGTCAGCTTTCGCCGCAGCGCACCGGCCCAGAACACCAGCAGCAGCACGCCTGCCATGCGTAGCGAAATACCAACAGCATGGCTGCCGGAATACCGCATGCTGACGATGCCGGCCCCCAGCAGCAGCAAAGCGACACACCACAGCACCAACTCATTCCGCATGCGTGAAGTTACAGGCATGGCCACACTCTACCGGTTTCCCGGCAGGGCAGGTAGAGTGATCGTGTGACGACCCTGCCGCTACTGCGCTCCCTCACACTTGCCGCGATCGTGGTTCTGACTGCGCAGGCACAGGCGCAGCTTGACCCGTTCTCGCATCACGCCCCCGCCAGCAGCCCTCTGACACAACCCACTCTGTCGCCCGGTGTCCTACAGTTGTTGCAGCAGGATGCAGCTTTCAGCCGTGACACGCTCAGGGGCGGCGGTAAGGCCTTCGCCCAATGGTTCACCGACGACGCACTGGCCCTGAACAACGGCAAAGCTCCGGTTTTCGGCAAGATCAACATCGCCGCGGACGCAGCGTGGGACCCAAAGCAATACCAACTGCAGTGGGAACCCACGGGTGGACAGATGGGCCCGTCCGGAGACATGGGTTTTACCTGGGGCCACTACGATGGCCACGCAAAAGACCGCAACGGGAACGACGTGGTGACCAGTGGCCGCTACATTACGGTGTGGCGGCGCATGCCGGACGGAACGTGGAAGGTCGCACTCGACGCCAGCGCCAACGAACCGCCTGCCGCAGGAGACTGCTGCGCTTTACCCAAGCCCTGACTGCTGGCGGCGGCTACTCCTCGTCCTTCTCCTTCAAACTCGCGACTACCGAGAAGTCTTCCAGCGTCGACGTGTCGCCCTTGACCTCACCCGTTGCGGCAAGTTCGCGTAACAGCCGCCTCATGATCTTGCCGGAGCGGGTCTTCGGCAAGGCCGGTGTAAAGCGGATGTCGTCCGGCCGGGCCAGTGCTCCGATCTCCTTTGCCACGTGCTTCTTCAGTTCGTCCTTTAGCGCGGGCGTAGCCTCCACGCTCTCTTCCAGCGAAACGAATGCGACGATGCCCTCGCCCTTCATCTCATCCGGACGCCCCACGACGGCGGCTTCCGTCACCTTGCTATGCGCAACCAGAGCAGACTCAATCTCCATGGTGCCCAGCCGATGCCCGCTCACATTCAGCACGTCGTCTACACGGCCCATCAGCCAGAAATAGCCATCCTCATCGCGGCGCGCGCCGTCGCCGGTGAAGTAGCTGCCGGGGATCTCGCTCCAGTAGGCCTGCTTGTACCGGTCAGCATCGCCGAAGATGGTGCGCGCCATGGCCGGCCAGGGCCTGCGTACCACCAGTAAGCCACCGTGTCCCGGCGGTACCGGCTGCCCGTCCTTGGTGACGATTTCAGGCTCAACGCCAAAGAACGGCAGCGTTGCCGAACCCGGCTTGGTCGCCACCGCCCCCGGGATCGGCGCAATCATAATGGACCCGGTTTCCGTCTGCCACCACGTGTCCACAATGGGGCAGCGCTCGTGGCCTATCTCGCGGTGGTACCACATCCAGGCCTCGGGATTGATCGGCTCGCCCACGGTTCCCAGCAGCCGCAGCGAGGCAAGCGAATGCTTCCGCACACACTCCACACCCCACTTCATAAAGGCTCGAATGGCTGTCGGTGCTGTGTAGAAAACAGACACCTTGTGCCGGTCCACGATGTCCCAGAAGCGATCGTTCTCCGGCCAGTTGGGCGCACCTTCGTACAGCAGGACGGTGGCACCGTTCAGCAGCGGACCGTAGATCACATAGCTGTGACCGGTCACCCAGCCCACGTCTGCGGTGCACCAGTACACATCCGTTTCCTGCAGGTCGAAGATGTACTTCGTTGTCAGCAGCGTGCCGACGCCGTAGCCGCCTGTTGTATGCACCAGGCCTTTGGGCTTGCCAGTGGTGCCGCTGGTGTACAGGATGTAGAGCGGGTCTTCCGAGTCCATGGCCTCGGCTGCGCAGTGCGCCTCGACCGTGGATGTCTCCTCATGCAGCCAGTGGTCGCGCCCCTCTCTCATGGCGACTTCGCGGCCGCTACGCTGATGCACCAGCACGTTCTTCACACAAGCGCAGCGCTCCAGCGCTTCATCCGCAATCTTCTTCAGCCCCACGTCCTGGCCACGGCGATAGCTGGTGTCCTGCGTGATCAGCAGCTTGCAATCGGCGTCGTTCATGCGATCCGCAAGCGCCTGCGCCGCAAAGCCGCCGAAGACCACGTTGTGCACCGCCCCAATGCGCGCGCAGGCCAGTACCGCGATCACGATCTCTGGACACACGCCCATATAAATCGCAACACGATCCCCTTTTGCCACGCCAAAGCGCTTCAACACGTTTGCCACGCGCTGCACTTCCCCGTGCAATTCAAGATAGGTAAGTGAACGAACTTCTCCAGGCTCACCTTCCCATAACAGGGCCACCTTGTCTGCCCTGCTGCTCAGCGCGTGCCGGTCCACGGCGTTGTGGCACAGGTTCAGCTTGCCGCCGACGAACCACTTCGCCTCAGGATTGGCCCACTCCAACACGGTTTCAGGTTCGGTAAACCAGTCAAGTTCACGCGCCTGCTCCGCCCAAAAACCTTCATTGTCAGCGATGGAGCGGCGATACATCGCGTCGTATTCGGAACGTGAGCGGATGTGTGCGCGCGCCGCAAACTCTGGAGGAGGCGGAAAGCTGCGGTCTTCGCGGAGCGACGAGCTAAAGGCTGTAGTGGGCTGTGCGTCGGGCATGCTGCGGACTTTCCTCTGCTTGTTAAAGTTGCTTTGGCCGCGTTGAGGCACACAAGCACGTCGCAAAGATTCTAGCCGCTCAAGCAGACGACTGGCTGCACGTGCCTGTTAGCCTCAAGCGCCTGTTCGGCTTTTCCGCTTACAGCCTGATGGGAGTTTGCCTGGGCTTCATGCTGGGCGTGGGTTGCGCGCTGGCCGTCATGTACTCCATCTACATGGGGCGGTTAGCGCGTCGCTCTGCGCGATAACCTGCTGCCTGGCAAGCGAAACGCTATTTCGAAGAGTTTGCGAAGCTTGAGAAGATGCAGAAAAATCGACTGAACGTTTAGGCTTTCAGCGCGTTGCCTGGTCGGCATCGGCCTGCTTCAGCTTCTGCACTTCCTGCATAAGCGCGTCGATCTTTGCCAGGAGTTCCTCGTGCCGCGCGCGCGGAAAGCTGTCTTCCTTGCTATCGACGTAGAAGGTTCCGCCCGGTTCGAGCGTGCACTCCTTTACGTCGCCCAGGCCACGAATGTTCTGCTTGTGCAGTACGCCGACGAGTTCTTCCTGTGTCAGGATCTCCCGGTCCATTGCTTTTTGATCGATGACGCCGTTGCGGATCAGCACGGTCTCTTTGCCCTGCAGCGCGTCGTTCAGCTTCGGTGCGCGGAACAGGATGCGGTTCAGTGTCCAGTTCGCCGCCAGCAGCGAAAATGCACCGAGTATGCCGCCGGAAAGCGAGTTATCGTCGCCAATGATCGCATTCTGCACGGTATTGGAAAGCGAAAGCAGAACCACCAGGTCGAACGGGTTCAGCTGCGCAAGTTCACGCTTGCCGAAGATTCGCAGCAGCACAATCATGCAGAGATACACAAGAATTGGCCGAAGAATCTTCTCCAGCACGGGCAGGGGCAGGTGAAACATGGCATGCAGCATGGGTGAAGCCTACGTCACGCAGTGCACTCTCGAAACATGCATTTTCACGTGCAGAAAGCGCCTAAACCGCCGTTTTCCGTATCTGCTGGTGCCACTTCCATGCGCTGCCAATGATGCTGTCCAAATCGGAGAACTTCGGCTCCCATTCGAGCTCTTCCTTGGCCTTGTCCGAGCCGGCCACCAGCACGGCCGGGTCACCCGCGCGGCGTGGCTCTTCTACGACCGTGATCTTTCTGCCCGTGACCCGTTCCGCACTGTCGATTACCTCGCGCACGGTGAACCCCTGCCCGTTGCCCAGGTTGTAAATATTTGACTCCTGCCGGTCGAGCGAATCCATGGCCAGCAGGTGTGCCTCCGCAAGGTCTTCCACGTGGACGTAGTCGCGGACGCAGGTGCCGTCCTTTGTCGGGTAGTCCTGCCCAAAGATGCGGATATCCTTCCGCAACCCCAGGGCGGCGTCTAGGACCAGCGGAATCAGGTGCGACTCCGGCTCATGGTTTTCGCCATAGCCTTCAATGGCACCGGCCACATTAAAATAGCGAAGGGCTACGTACCGCAGTCCCAGGCGGCTACCGAACCAGCTCATCATGCTCTCTGAAAGCAGCTTGCTTTCGCCATAGGCATTCGTCGGCTTCAGCTCGTCGCCTTCCAGGATGGGCGTGCGCCTGGGTTCGCCATAGCAGGCCGCGGTAGACGAAAACACCAGCTTCTTTGTGTCCGTGGCGTGCATGCACTCCAGCAGGGACAGCGTTCCGACGGTGTTGTTGCGGAAATAAATGTCTGGACACTTCATGCTTTCGCCCGCCTCGATCAGCGCGGCAAAGTGCAGTATGCCATCGAATTTTGTGCCTGTAAGTGTCTGTGTCAGCAGTGCTTTGTCAGCCAGGTCGCCTTCAACGAAGGTCGCGTCGGCGGGCAACGCATCGCGCCGGCTGTGGCAGAGATTGTCATAGATCGTGATGTTGTGCCCACGTGCAAGCAGCAGTCGCGCCACCGTACCGCCGATATACCCGGCACCACCGGTCACCATGTAATTCATGTAAAACTCCCCGTCTTGCCCTGTCCAAACTCGCCGGCAGTGACATCACATTTTTGCACGCAGGGGTAGTCGGTCCCGTGGATGCGCCGTCTCAATTCCGTAAATGGTTCACAAACCCGTTTGGCGAAACCAATGTTTGGAAAGCGGGTCTATAGAAAGAGTCACCGCTCACTTATGATGGTGGAAGGCCCTTGCATGGACCTCTGCCGTCTCCCGCGGCATGCTGGAAGGTAGTTGCAGGTTGAGAGCGGAACCCGGCAGACGTTGCCTCGGTAAGCCGCCGACGAGAACTTTGGGTGCCGTACACGCGGCGGTTCCCTTGTCCCAATGAAAGCTGACCTTTAGGATGGCGCCTTTTAATGTCGAACCAGCAGCTTCAAGACGAGCCCATCATCCAGAACGCGGAAGCTTCCGCCACTGAGATGACGCGGGCAGAAGCCGTCGCACCGCGCTCCATGCAGTTCCGGGATTTCGGCGTTCTGGATGCGGGCAAACAAAGCAGCGGTTCCGTCGCCACGTCTCTTGTGGTGAACGGAGTAGCACTTCTGCTCGTCCTGGTAGTGGGCGTGACGGCTAAGAAGATCATTAAGCCCGTCGCCGTGACCACGCTGACCGCGCCCGTGCCGGTACCGCCGCCGGAAGAGCCAAAACCTTTGCCTCCGCCACCCAAGCTGCCGCCAACACCCGTTGTGAAGGTGGTTGTGCCGCCTCCACCGCCGGATGTACCCAAGATTGAGGTGCCGGAGCCGCCCAAGGTGCAGCCAGTGGTGACCAAGGCCGCGCCCACGCCCGCGCCGCCGAATCCCGCACCCAAGGCACTTACGCCTCCGCCCGCGCCGCGTCCCGTGGCCATCAATATCGCGCAGGCAGCCTCTGTCGCGAACAATGATCCACATCCGTCTGCCATCCGCCTGGGTAACCTGTCGAACCCGATCAACAACACTGCCGGTCCCGCAGTCTCGCCGGTCAATCTTGGACGCAGCGGTGCGCCTGGCATGCCGGCCGGGAACACCGGCCTGGGGCCACCGTCGAAGGTCTCCATTGCAGGTTCAGGATCGCCAAACGGTGCCATGGGTGGCCGGGACAATGCACCGCAGCCAGTCAGGGGCATCAGCCTGGGTGTAACCGGTGCGACTGGCCCCACGACTGCCCGTCCGGTTGGCGCAATCCAGATTGCGAAGAATACGGCTCCGCCTGCGGTCACGGTGGCGCAGCCTGCCGCAACCCCCGCCAAGGCAGCCCCCAAGCTCCTGTTCAAGCCGCGGCCGGAGTACACGGAAGAAGCCCGTCAACTGCACCTGGAAGGCACCGTATACGTGAAGATCCACGTTTCCTCTACCGGTACGGTCTCCGTGGTCGGTGTGCAGAGCGGCCTTGGCCATGGACTTGACCAGTCTGCCGTGAAGGCAGTGCAAAGCATGCGCTTCCAGCCTGCCGTGCAGAATGGACAGCCAGCCGAATGGGATGGCGTGGTCAACATCAATTTCCAGCTGGCTGGTTAGTGCCGCTTTCCGCGGATATCCATTTGTGCCTTTTGGCTTAGACCTATGTAGGCTGGAAATGTTCCCGGTGGGAGCAGCACCAGCAGGAGTTTGATTGATGACGATGAACCTTCGAAAAGCCTGCACCGCCGGCCTTGCCGCAGTTCTTTTTGCCGCGTCGGCTACCCCCGCCATGGCGGCCTTCCCCATTTTTGGCAAGAAAAAGACCGACGATCTGCCAGCACGGAAGCTGACACCCGCGCAAAGCCAGTTGGTGGACAAAGCCATTACACGCGAAGCGGAAGTGGTCAAGCTGATCCAGGAACGGTCGCCGCTGGTGGAAACTTACATCCAGAACATGAAGCCGGACCCTGCCATGCTGCAGGTGCCGGAGTCGGACGAACATTTCTTGGGTCGCGTTGACTTCAAGAAGGTGCTGAATGGCAACGTGTACGAGACCGAAGACACCCACAAGGCAACGGGCAAGCTGGGCTTCTTCAAGAACTCTCTGGGCTACATCACCAGTCTGAACCGGCAGTTGCATCTCCAGTTCAACGAGACCGGGTTTATCCAGATGATCCTGATCGATGCGCACGGCTTCGATCGCAACGAGTACAACTTCGGCTTTGTGAAGAATGACTTTCTTGGTTCCGTGCCCACTATGGTTTTTGACGTGGAACCGGCCAAGGGTAGTAAGCGCGGCCGCTTTTTCGGACGCATCTGGGTAGAGCGCCGGAATGGCAACGTGGTCCGCTTCAATGGCTCGTTTGCCGGCACCCAGAAAGATTACAAGGAGTACTACCACTTCGATTCGTGGCGTACCAACGTGCAGGAAAACCTGTGGCTGCCAACCAGCTTTTATGTGGAAGAGAGCGACAGCCGCAGCGCCGAGCACACCGTCAAGTTCAAGGCGGTTAATCACATCTGGGGCTATGCACTCAAGGTGCCCGCTGCTGACGCAGAAAACGTCGACGTGGAAGTGCAGGGTGCCACCGACGTGTCGAACGACGCGCAGGATGTTTCGCCACTGGGTGCACAGCGAGCCTGGGTGCAGCAGGCGGAAGACAACGTGGTTAACCGTCTGTTTTCTGCCGGCCTGATCGATGCGCCGTCTGAATTCGATAAGACGATGGAACTGATCGCAAACAACGTGCTCGCCTACAACAACATCCAGACGGCACGTCCCATCCGCGTACGCACCCTGCTGACCGAACCGCTGGAATCGCTGGCCATCGGCAATACCATTGTTGTCTCAAAGAGCTTGATCGACACGACCGCGGTACCCGGCAACAGCAATGAGCAGGTCAACAATCTCTACGCCATCCTTGCCTTTCAGGTGGCGCACATTATCCAGGGACACCGGCTGGACACGAAGTACGCCTTCAACGATCGATTGCTGTTCCCGGACACATCAGCTTTTACACGCATCCCCATGCACCACACTGACAAGGACAACGAGGAAGCCGCCAAGAAGACGATGGAATTGTTGCAGCCAAAGGAGCTGAACGAGGCAGCGGCACAGTTCGGGCTATACCTTGAGCAGCTACAGGAGCGCTCCAAGGCTTTGACTGCCCTGAACGAACCCATGCTGGGGGATTCGCTGGTCAAAGACCCCAAGACCCGGACCCTGTGGCTGCAATCCTTGGTCGGCAAGGGTGCGAAGCTGGATGTGGCAAACCTGAAACAGAACGCCGCCATGCCACTGTCATCGTTCCTGCGCTACGACCCATGGACCGACCAGGTCCAGCAGATGCACACCGCCTTTGAGCCACTGCTTTCATCACGTGACAAGATGCCCTTTGAAGTGACGCCCGTGTACCTGAAGCTGGCGTACTACAAGGCTCCAGTGGCACCCGCTGATGCCGCCGCTGCCGCAGGTGCCGCAGGTGGAAATACGCCGGGCACAACGGGCGCGGTAACCGCAGCGCCTGCTGCAACGGACACGACGGCTCCGGCCGCCACACCTTCCGCCGGTGCTCCGCCGGCCGCGGGCGGCTTGGCACCGGGTGCTTCTGCTCAACCCAGACAGTAACTGCATGACGCGACACAGCATGCGGTGTCCATTTCGGCCTTAGTAAAGAGCACACAAGCACCACAGTCGGTAGCTTTACTCAAACGCAACAGGTCTGCTGTATTGATGAGGTCATCGTGTCTACATCCTGGCAGCAGTGCAATGCCCCGGAGCAGAGACGTACCGACGTACGGGTAAAGGATCTTCTCCTGCATGCCGGGCTGGCAGCAGCCACCCTGCTGTGCATGGTCATGGTCCCTCAGCCGTGCGGCGCGCAGCGTACCAAGCCGACTGCAATTCGACGTGCAGCCCTGCAGGTGGGTGGTGGCTATTCCATTGCAAGGCCAGACTACTCGCAGGGTACCTTCCAGGGCGGTTCGGTCTACGCTACATTCGACTTTTCGTCGCACCTGGGTGTGGAGTTTATGTTCCACCAGGTAAACACCCGCCAGCATGACCAGATTTCAGAACGGACCTACGAACTGGGTCCAAGGTATGTACTGCACTACCGTGCCGCCGAACCTTTCGTCCGCGTGACGTATGGCCGGGGTGTTTTCAACTATCCGGATAGCGTGGCGAACCTTGCCTATAACATGTTTACAGTTGCGGGCGGCGCGGATATTCGTCTGTCACGCCATGTGTACGCCAGGGGCGAGTACGAGGTGCAGCGCTGGTTCGATTTTCCGCCGAACGGCTTGCAACCGACCGTCGTAACCGTAGGCGCGGCGTACCGGTTCTGATTCCGATCCTGCGGCAGAAAGCCCCGGAGCTATGCCGGGGTTTTCTGCCGCCGTCTCACACCAACTAAAAGTGGTAGGCGATGCCCACGGTCGGCATGGAAATCACTTCATAGCGACCGGTTTTAAAGTTGTCATTGTCCAGTTTGAAGCTGGGTGCCTTGACTAAAAATCCGCGGTATCCAATGCGAATATCGTAACTGGGACTAATCTCATAGGCCACGCCTGCGCCAAAAAATCCGCCAAGCGCGATCTGGCTTTTTGCATCAAGTGATTGGGTATTGAAGTCGCGAATGGGTGCGAACTGCATTGCGCCGATGCCGACTTCCGCAAATGGATTGTAGTTACGGTAGTTGCGGCTGTACACGTATCCAACAGAGAACTCCTGCTGCCGGGTATGGACTTCGTACCGCTTGGCACTGGTGTTTGTCAGAACGCTTTGATACTGCGAAAAGGTGTAATTCGCTTCCAGTGCGCTACGCGGTGTCAGCATGAAACGGTAGCTGGCCAAAGCTCCAAGGGCTATGTTTGTGTTCAGCTGTGAGCCATTACCGTTTACCTGGGGAGGAATGTTTGCAAGTGCGCTCAGACTTACATCCTGCCGGCTTTCCTGCGCGTGGGCTGTGAAGGTACCAGCTACCAGGGCGCAGATACCCATCATCTTCTTCATTCTTATGACCAACCTCAACGTCCTGTGGTGTCCGGCAGAGCCATTGCGCTATGCAGCCGACATACAGTTTCTGATTGTACCCGTTAGACCTGCCATAAGACCGGAGGTAAGCCGCATCTTGCTACTCGCCGCGTTCCAGTTGGTAGCAGTACGATCCGCCGACCCGCTCCGCGTAGCTGCGTACACCTTCAAGAAAAGCCAGGGCCGCGTGCGATAGGTTGGCCTCTTTTCTGTGGACGAGACGCAGCTTTCGCTCCATTTGAAGTTCTTTCACCAGCACCCGAACCAGAACGCCATTTTTCAGTTCACGCTCTACTGTCAGTGCCGGCACCAGCGCCACGCCGTTGCCCAGTTCGACGAACCGGCGTACCGCCTCCAGCGAGGGCAGTTCCACCCCAATGCGCAGCACGGTGCGATGCCGTCGAAAGGCCTCGAGTACCTTGGCACGCTGCGGCGACGGCACATTGTGCGCGATGAAATTTTCATTGCCAAGATCGCGAATGGATACTGAGTGCTTCCGCGCCAGTGCATGCTGCGGGTTGACCACAAAGGCCAGCTCATCGCGAAAGACCACAATGGATCGCAGCGCGCGATCGTCCGGCTTGAAGCTCAACACGCCGATCTCAACCGAGTGCAGTTGCACCTCGTCGGCAATGCGGCTGGCGAGTGAGCGCTGCACGCTGATCTTGATGAGCGGATGTGTTCTGCGAAACTGGTCCAGCACGGGTAAGAGGTAGAGGCAGGTGTACTCGTTGGCGGCGAGGTTCAGGCTGCCACGATGCAGCGAGCGCAGTTCGCCCAACGCGTGTGTCGCCTCTGTGCGCAGATTCAGAAGCTTCTGTGCATACTCGCGCAGCACTTCGCCGGCGTCAGTCAGGGAGCTGTCGCGCGAGGCGCGGTCGAACAGGGCTTCACCGAGCTCGCCTTCCAGCTTTGCGACGGCCTGGCTTACCGCAGGCTGTGTGCGGTGCAGGCGTGCAGCTGCGCGGGAGAAGCTTCGCTCCTCTGCAACCGCCAGAAATGTCTCAAGCGCAAACAGGTCCAGGGGCAGCTCCGGGTGCGATGTGTCGCGTGGCTCACATAAGCATTTGTGATGATGCTATCACCGTCTATAAGCAAACTTTATCGTTATACTTCAGGCAAGAGGCAGGCATGAGCACGACAACAGAACAGGTCTATTTCTTCGACACCACTCTGCGCGACGGCGAGCAGTCGCCGGGCTGCACCATGCACCATGAAGAAAAGCTGCGCTTCGCCCACCAGCTTTCCACGCTGGGCGTCGACATCATCGAGTCCGGCTTCCCCATCGCTTCGGATGGCGATTTCGCGTCGGTACAGGCCATTGCACGCGAGGTAAAAGGCCCGCGCATTGCCGCACTGGCACGCTGCCGCCAAGGAGATATCGAGCGCGCTGCAAAGGCCGTGGAGCCTGCCGCGTCAAACCGCATCCATACCTTCATCGCGTCATCGGATTTGCACCTGGAGGCCAAGCTGCGTATTACCCGCGCGCAGGCCCTGGAGCAGGCCGCCGAGTGCGTGCGGTTGGCCCGCACCTATACCGACGATGTCGAATTTTCCGCGGAAGATGCAACGCGGTCTGACCCTGCGTTCCTGCTGCAGATCGTCACCGCCGCCATCCAGGCGGGGGCCACGACGATCAATCTGCCCGACACCGTTGGCTACTCCACACCGGCGGAGTATCGCGCCATGTTCGAGAGCGTTCGCGCGGGCGTATCGAGTGCAGAGAACATCATCTTCTCCACGCACTGCCATGACGACCTTGGCTTCGCCACCATCAACACACTGGCCGGACTGCAGGGCGGAGCGCGCCAGGTTGAGGTCTCGATGCACGGCATTGGCGAGCGCGCGGGTAACGCTGCGCTGGAAGAGGTGGCGGCCATCCTGAAGGTGCGGCAGGACGCGTATCCCTTCACAAACAAGCTCAACCTGGCGCAGATCGGTGCCACGAGCGCTTTGCTGGACGAGACAATTTCCTTTGCATGTGCGCCCAACAAGGCCGTGGTCGGTAAGAACGCTTTTGCGCACGCCAGCGGCATTCATCAGCACGGCATGCTGGCCAATCCGAAGACGTACGAGATCATGACGCCTGCCACCTTTGGCGTGGCCGCGAACACGCTGGTCCTTGGCAAGCACAGCGGACGCCGCGCGCTGGAACATCGCCTGAAAGAGCTTGGCTTCGATCTGTCCCGCGAAGATCTTGATCAGGTCTACACACGCTTTACGGCGCTGGCCGACCGCAAGAAGTTGATCTACGACCAGGATGTTGTTGCTCTGGTTCCGCAATCGGTCACAGCGTAGCTAACGCTGACTCGCTCACCTGCTGTACGCGAAGCGTCGCTTGACGCTGGAGTTTCTATGCACCTGAACATTGCACTACTCGCCGGAGACGGCATCGGTCCCGAAGTCACGCAGGAAGCCGTAAACGTGTTGAGCGCCGTTGCCGCGCACGGCGGCCACACGTTCGACTATGTCGCGCTGCCCATTGGCGGCTGCGCGATTGACGCACACGGCACGCCGCTGCCGGACGAAACAGTACAGCAGACGCTCGCCTGCAACGCCGCCTTTCTGGGCGCGGTGGGCGACAACAAGTTCAACACGCTGCCACCGAGCGAGCGCCCCGAGGCCGGCCTGCTGAAAATTCGCACCGCATTGGGCGGTTTTGCCAATCTGCGCCCCGCCGTGGCTTATAAAGCGCTGGCAGACAACAGCCCGCTGCGGCCCGAGATCACCGAGGGCGCAGACATCCTGTTCGTGCGCGAACTGCTGGGCGGCCTGTACTTCGGCCAGCCGCGCGCGTGGGATAAGCAGACGGGTCGAGCGCACAACACCATGGTCTACACGCAGGAAGAGGTTGAGCGCGTTGCGCACATTGCCTTCGACCTTGCCAGCAAGCGGCCACGCAAAAAGTTGACCAGCGTCGATAAGGCCAACGTCCTGGAGACGTCGCAAATGTGGCGCGCAGTCGTCGACGAAGTCGCGAAAAGCTATCCAACCGTGACGGTCGAACACCAGTTGGTCGACAGCATGGCGATTCACCTGATGAACCGTCCGCGTGACTTCGACGTGGTGCTGACGGAGAACCTGTTCGGCGACATCCTCTCCGATGAAAGCGGCGTCATCACCGGTTCGCTGGGCATGCTGCCGTCGGCCACGCTGGGTGGCAAGGTGAACCTGTATGAGCCGGTGCACGGCTCCGCGCCCGACATCGCAGGCCAGGGCAAGGCCAACCCCATCGGCGCAATCCTGACCGGGGCCCTGCTGCTGCGCCACTCCGCCGGGCTTGAGCGTGAAGCGAAGCTCATCGAAGACGCTGTTGTAGACGTGCTTGAGGCAGGCTACCGCACTACCGACATCGCACGCGGCAACATCGCAGGCCAGACGAAGGTCAGCACCACGGAGATGGGCAAGCTGATCCTCGACAGGGTCGAAGCAGACCTTGGAGCGGCTGCCTCCTAAACCCGTCATCCTGAGCGCAGTGAAGGATCCCGATACGTCTAGTCTCACCACAACACACGGCAGTTTTCAGCCATGGCACTAAGAGGTCGCACCATGTTCGAGAACAAGAACGCACCGAAAACGATGTTCGAGAAAGTCTGGCAGCAGCACCTTGTGGCCGAGCCCGCGGGTGAACCGCCGCTGCTCTACATCGACCTGCAATTAGTTCACGAAGTGACCAGTCCACAGGCTTTCGAGGGGCTGCGCCTGGCGGGCCGCAAGCTGCGCCGCCCGGACCGTCACATCGCCACGGTGGATCACAACGTGCCGACCACCAGCGTGCACGATCGCCTGGTCATTGCCGACCAGATCGCGTCGAAGCAGGTGCAGGCGTTGCGTACCAACTGTGCGGAGTTTGGCATCGAGTTCTTCGATGTGCAGGACGCGTCACAGGGCATCGTCCACATGATTGGGCCGGAACTGGGCGCGACCAAGCCGGGTATGACCATTGTCTGCGGCGACTCGCACACCAGCACGCACGGCGCATTTGGCGCGCTGGCGTTTGGCATCGGCACCAGTGAAGTGGAGCATGTCATGGCCACGCAAACACTGCCGCAGCCCAAGCCGAAAACCTTCCGCATTAACGTCGAGGGCGAGCTGCCCTTCGGCGTCACGGCGAAGGACATTATTCTCGACATCATCGGACGCATCGGCACGGACGGCGCGACGGGTTACGCGGTGGAGTACGCGGGCTCGGCCATTCGCGCGCTCAGCATGGAAGGCCGCATGACGGTCTGCAACATGAGCATCGAAGCGGGCGCTCGCGCCGGCATGATTGCACCGGATGAGACGACGTTTGCGTACCTACAAGGCCGCCGCTTCTCTCCCTCTTCTGGGCCGCGCACCACTTCTAATTTGTCATCCCGCAGCGGAGCGGAGGGATCTGCTTTTCTTTCCGACTGGGACCAAGCCGTGGCGCATTGGCGCACGCTGCCTACCGACGAAGGCGCGACCTTCGACCGTGAACTCCATATCGACGCCAGCACACTCGCCCCCGCAGTCACGTGGGGCACCTCCCCCGGCATGCACGCGACCATCGACGGCACGGTTCCCACGCTGGACCAGGCACCGTCTGAGGCCGACAAGAAGAGCTTCGCGAAGGCCTACGAGTACATGGACCTGCAACCCGGCACGCCCATGGACCAGATCAAGATCGACACAGTCTTCCTCGGCTCGTGCACCAACGGCCGCATTGAAGACCTGCGCGCTGCCGCCGCCGTGGTGAAGGGCAACCACATCGCCACGCGCATTCGTGCGATGGTTGTGCCCGGCTCGCAGCAGGTAAAGCGGCAGGCTGAAGCGGAAGGACTCGACACCATCTTCAAGACGGCAGGCTTCGAGTGGCGCGAGCCGGGCTGCAGCATGTGCCTGGGCATGAATCCCGACATCCTACAGCCCGG
>CAXTFT010000066.1:1780-18513 GCA_964243585.1 uncultured Terriglobus sp. | reverse complement strand
TGGCCGACCTCGGTGTGGACGGTGTAGGCAAAGTCGACGGGGCTGGCGTCCTTGGGCAGAACGACTACCTTGCCCTTGGGCGTGAAGGTGTAGACCTCTTCCGGGTACAGGTCGATCTTCAGGGTCGACATGAACTCGTTGGGGTCGGTCATTTCGCGCTGCCATTCCATCAGCTGGCGCACCCAGGCCAGGCGCTGCTCGTCCTTGGCATTGACGCTTTCGTTGGCCTTGTACTTCCAGTGCGCGGCGATGCCGTCTTCCGCGATGCGGTGCATCTCCTCTGTGCGGATCTGCACTTCGAACTGGGTGCCGCCACCGGCGACCAGCGTGGTGTGCAGCGACTGGTAGCCATTGGGCCGCGGCATGGCGATGAAATCCTTGATGCGGCCTGGGACGGGTCGCCACAGGTTTTGCACGATGCCGAGCAGGTGGTAGCA
Organism: uncultured Terriglobus sp.; assembly: GCA_964243585.1. Taxonomy (GTDB): domain Bacteria; phylum Acidobacteriota; class Terriglobia; order Terriglobales; family Acidobacteriaceae; genus Terriglobus. The sequence goes on along the minus strand of CAXTFT010000066.1, from coordinate 18,076 downwards.
GTCGGCCTGTGTCTGCGTGACGATGCGGACGGCGTAGAGGTCGTGCACCTGGCTGAGGTCGTCGGAGCCGCCGCCGGTGACGTGCGCCTGCACCTTCATGCTGATGCTGTAAAGCCGCTTGATGCGGTATTCCACCTGGCCGGGCACGCCGTGGCGGACGAGTTCGGTTTCAAGCTGGGCGACAATTTCTTCGATGAAGCGCTCGCCACCCTGCGTGCGCAGCAACTCAATTTCCTGCGCCAGCTTGAGGTAGCGGACGGGATCGACGTACTGGAAGGACAGGTCTTCAAATTCGCCGCGCAGTTTACCCATGCCCAGGCGGTGGGCAAGCGGGGCGTAGATTTCGAGGGTTTCGCGGGCGATGCGCTGCTGCTTTTCCGGCTTCAGGTGCGCCAGCGTGCGCATGTTGTGCAGGCGGTCGGCCATCTTGATGAGCACGACGCGGATGTCGGTGACCATGGCCAGCAGCATCTTGCGGATGTTCTCGGCCTGGTGGTCTTCCTTGTTTGCGAACTTGATGCGGTCGAGCTTGGTGACGCCCTCGACGATGTGGGCGACCTGCGCGCCGAAGCGGCGGGAGATCTCCTGGGTGGACACGTCGGTGTCTTCGACCGCATCGTGCAGCAGGCCGGCTGCGATGGCGGTGGAGTCCATCTTCATCTCAGCGAGGATTTGCCCGACGTCGAGCGGGTGGATGATGTAGGGTTCGCCGCTGGCGCGCTTCTGGCCCTCGTGCTGCTGCATGCAAAAGAGCCAGGCGGAGCGGATGATTTCGAGGTCGTCGCCGGGGCGGTTTGCGTGGACGGTGGCCAGCAGCAGTTCGAAGTTGCGATCAATCTCGCTGGTCAGCTGTGCCGGGAAGCCTGGCAGGCAGGTAGCCGAGGAGAAGGGCGACGGCGGCAACTCCCCGTTTGTGGCAGGGGTAACTGGGAGCAGTAGGCCGGTCGGCTCGCCCAGAGCGTTGGCCTGACCGGGCACATCGGCCCCCGTAGATAGCGCGGCTACGCGATGGATAGAGTTTTCGGGCTGCAAAGGTCTGGGTGCAGGGATTGCCGCCTCCAAATTCCTGCCGGAATCGCTGGACAAGGTTTCTGTTGTTTCAGATTGCACCGGCGTTGGCGTCATCGCCCGCGGCTGATCCATAATTTATTTTACCTGCCTGCAGCAGTTTACTTACCTCGCCTGCGGCTCCTTGCGACCGTCTTGCAGTCGAAAGTGGTGGCATAGACGCTGCTACTATGGGGAATCCTGCCGAGTTGGACTGCATGCCTCTGAACGCTTTCTCGTGCTCCACCATTCGGCGCCTCTTGCTGCTGGTCCTGTTGTTCTGTTTTTGCCGGGTGGTTTGGACGTCGCGGCATATCAAGCCGAACGATCAGAGCGATTTTTTTGTGTACAAGACAGCATCTTCCCTGATCCTTCAGGGCATGCCACAACACATCTACGACGGAGCAGATACAGGGATTGATCCGCAACTGAAGCTGATGCCCACAGAGACTGTCTTTTCACACGTAGCGGTTGCGGACGGTATCTCGAAAGTGATGATGTACGTCTACCCACCCATACTTTCAGACATGCTGCTGCCATTTGCGTTGATGCCTGCTCCACGTGCGGCAGAGCTGTGGTTCTGCTGCAATCTGATCATGCTGGGCGGCGTGTCTTGGCTTGCCTCACGGCTTCTTGCCGTTCGATGGACCAGCCGCGCGGGGATTACGTTAACGTTGGGGTTGATCAGCCTGTTTTCTGTTGCCGTAGCGCTAGAGGCCGGCCAGATCACCATCTTCTTACTCCTGCTCTGGATGTTGAGCCTGTACTTTTACCAGCGCGACCTGCTGCCGGCGTCTGCGCTGACCCTTGCGCTGGCATCGACCATCAAGCTCACGCCCCTGATCGCCGTGGTACCTTTCATGCTCTGGCGACAGGGGAGATGGCTGCGGGCTTTTGCCTTGTGTACGTGCGCACTGGTTGTAATCATGATGCTTGTAAATTCACCTGCTAGCATAGCGGACTACGTGCTACGGGTAACCCCGGCCATGTCACGCGGTGTGGCTCATCCAGAGAATCGAAGCATTTCCTCCGTTCTACAAATGGTGTATCTCACACGGCGCGGGCAAACCATGAACGACTTCAAGCTCGCGCTTGCCGGACCGGTGCCACACTCGCTGCTGCTGCTGGGGAAGCTGTTACCAATGGCGTGTCTTGCTGCCGCCACGGTGTGGGGTTACCTGCGTGCACGTGCGGTAAGCCGCGAAGAACAGTTGGAGGTGCTGGCAGCCTTTGCATTGCTGTCTGTTGTTGTCTCGCCAGTTTCATGGGCGCATGCATACGTTGTTGCTTACCCGCTCCTGATTCTTATGTGGCGAGCTGCGCTTCAGCAGCGGCTGTCAAGGTTCCAGACAGGATTGTTGCTGTTTGTCTCGTTAGACCTTGGGGGCCTGCTAATCAACGATGTGGGACGCGTTGCACTCAAGTTCAGCGATATAGCAGCAGCTTACGTTTTGCTGCTTGGACCGGTATCTGCAATGGCGGCTGTTTTCCTTTGCCTGCAGGTAGCAAGCCACAGACGCCCTGAGCAAAAGTCTCTATATTAAGTTTACAAACGCCTCCAAAACATGCCCTGTCGCCTGCAATTACCTGAGCAGGCCTGCTGGAGGAGCTTTGCCGGTGTGCGCCCATAGCACTAATTCGTCAAAGGCGCGGCCGACTTCGTCCGGTGTGAAGGTGCAATGGCCTTCCCGGCGCACATACTGCTGCACCAGGTTGTCGGCGAATCCGGCATGCGCCACTTCGCCGGCATAGAGCGAGAGTGTGGTCGCCGGTATCAGCGGATCATAGATCGTATGCAGTGCAAGCATGGGGCGGGTAAGCCGGCCACTGGGCCAGTAGTGCACCATCAGGTAGTCGCGCGCGCGTGGTTCCGGCGCATAGCGGCGAACGCCGTCATTCAGGGCGTAGTCTGCCGCGGTGGTGACGCCGGTACCGGTGTAGAGGTAGTTGCGGTTATCGAACGGGTTGCCACCAGCCTTCCGCTGCAGGTCACCAATCACATAGGTGAAGTAGCCGATGATGCGCGCTACCTCCACATCCGAGTGCAGGTTGGTCAGTTCACGCATGGCCAACGCCGCATCCGGCTTCGCGCGCAGAGCAGCCAGGACACGCTGGCGCAGCGGCTCACTCTCTTCAAAGGTGACCGGCACGGCGTCCAGTGGACCCATCATGCCGGGAAAGTAGTAGTCAAAGGCGGCACGGATTGCAAAGCGGCGGTTCAGGTGTACATAGCTCGGGCCTACGGCTCCGCACAGGTCAAGGCCAGCGGTGTAAACCTTGGTGTTCAGTTCCATGGTGATCATGGTCAGCGCGCCGCCCATGGATCCACCCGCGGCATAGGTTTCGCGCGGATTGCCATACTTCTTCACGAAGTATTTTCGCAACGCCTCGGAATCGGCATAGCCGGCCTGCAAGGCCCAGCCTGACTCGGAGTAGCCGCTCTGGACGACGGCATAGCCGCGGCGAAACATCTGATCCGGCTGCGCACCGATGCTGCCGTCAAGCCGAAAGCGGAAGGGCGACTCGGAATAGCCATGGTAGAAGACGATCAATCCGCGGTTCCAACTGGCGGGCACATCAATGCGGTACTCCGCGCGGCCCAGCACACCCACTTCGGTCGTACCAACCGCGGTGCGCAGCACTTCCGGTTCACCGGTCGGCGTCGGCGAGGCCTGCGCGTTTGCCGAACGCACACCCGACGCCGTGCAGCACGCCAGGACGGCGCTGCAGAGAAGCCATCGAAAACGAAACAGGTTCATGGGTGTGACCTGAGGATACAGCCATCGACTACATCGGCACAGATGAACCTTCACGACTGTATTGCGCCTCTCCGCGCCTGGTTGTTAGACGTCTTTCTCCGTAACAGCCTTGTTCGGCTTGGCAGGATAAGGACGCCCGGCGTCCAGCGTCTTCTCCATCTCTGCGTCGTAGCCGTACATATCTTTGAAGAAATGGATCTCACCGTTCTCAGACCATGCCGTGGCATAGAAGATCACAACAGGAATCGGTTTTGGCAGCAGGACACTCTTGTTGTCATCACCGGTGTTCATGGCGTCGGCAATCGTCTGTTCATCCCACTTGGGATTGTCACGCAGGACCCAGTTTGCCAGCTTCGGTGGGTCCTGCACGCGCACGCACCCGTGCGAGTAATCGCGGCGTGTGCGGCTGAACAGCGCCTTTTCATTCGTGTCGTGCAGGTAGACGTTGAAGGCATTCGGAAACATGAACTTCACCAACCCAAGCGAGTTGGATGTGCCTGACTTCTGCCGCACCATTACGGTGCCCTTGGCAATCCGAGCGATGTCCGCACCTGCGGGATTGCCCTTGAGATCGACCGTCTCGTAGTTCTTCGCGCCTAGATAGCCAGAGTTCTTTTCGATATGCGGAATGATCTCTTTCTTCGCGATGGATGGTGGCACATTCCAGAATGGCCGGAAGACCAGGTACTTCATCTGGTCGGCGATGACCGGTGTGTGGTGCGTGTCGTCGTCCGACTTGCCGTCGACCACATTCATGCGGAAGACCTCGTGATGGTCCGTGCCGGTTCCTTCGTACGCGCGCAGAATGAACTCCGGCAGGTTCACCAGGATGCTGGCACTCTGGTAGTCATCATTCAGCCAGCGCCACCGCTCCATGGAATCTTCAATCTGACTTACGCGGACGCTTGCCGGTGTGTTCAGCGCCTCCACCGTATCGTGCGACAGCTTGCCTGTTTCATTGAGCCCATGCCGATGTTGAAAACGCTTCAGCGCCTCTCCGAGTTCGCCTGGATTTGGCGTTGCATTTTCTGCGGGCGCTGACAGATCGCCAACCAGCGACAGGCGCTGCTGCAGCGCCTGAAGCCCGGGGTACCCGGCGGAAAGCGTGAGCGGTTTGCTCGTATTCTCCATGACCGGCAGCGGCTCCACATGGTCCTGCTGCGCCAGTTCCGTGTAGTGCGCGAGAGCGTCTTTAAGGGCACGGTACTGCTGGGCCTGCGGCTCAAAGGCGTCGACTGCCTTGCTGATATCGCCCGCATCCACGATTTGCTGGGCCAGCACGGCAGCGTCATCCATCTTCTTGCCGTCGTAACCCTTCACGCCAAAGGCAAAGTGCGTTGGAAGGGTGCGGCCGGTGTGCAGATCATTTAGAAAACGCATTGCCGTGACGGTAAGACTCACGTCGAACAGCGCAGCGCCTTCCGGCGATTGCAGCTTGCCGGCCAGTTCCTGCCAGCGGCTGGCGTCGTAATCGTCGGGACGCAGACCGCGCTTTGCCGCATTGGAGAACTCCTGCAACATGCCGTCTGCCTGCGACGTAGGCTTGCCACTCTTCACCCAGGCCAGGTCGAACTCGCGGCCGTTATAGAAGTTCGAGACCTGCGACTGAATATCGATAAAGTCTGGATACTTCAGGTCAGGCAGATGGCCGGCTGTGACGTTCGCCTGGATCTGCGGCGTGTAGTCGGGTTCGCTGCTGGTAACGTGACGCACAACATGCTGCGCGCGCTTGCAACCGGACAGGACAAGAGAAGAGGAAACTGCAAAGAGAAGCAGGGCTTTCGAGAACATTTGCATGGAGTTGTTGCCTTGGATGCGAGAAGTTGTACGCGCGAAGGTTTTTGCGCGGAATCAATACAGTCACTCTGCCGGATCATTGCGCCAGATTCAGCAGGAACGTGGCGCACAGCACGGCCTGCGCCAACCATGCCGTGACCATCACGGCAAGAAAAAGCTTTCGCTGCGGCGTCTCAATGGCGTCAGCCAAAACTCCGGCAACAAAGGTCAACAAAAACGGCACTGCCCACAGCACGGGACGCGTCTGCACCTGTGTGCTCACAATAGGAAGCAGCCCCAGCGTGACCAGCAGCGGCGCGGTATTGCCGAAGTAGCGCGAACGTCGCACCGCAAAATACAGCACCAGTGCGACACCGGCAACAGCGGCTATAGCGAGCTGCAGCGGGTCGCGAACGAACTCCAGCGGGGGCACCTCTGATAGGGTGAAGCGTCCCGCGCCCGCCGTGAAGATGTACGTGAAAAGGCCCAGCCGGAACGTGTAGGACGCGAAGACGATACACAACGCACCAAACGACGACAGCAGCAGCAGCGGCAACACCGCCGTTCGCCGCCGCTCGGCCACGTACAGCAGGAAAGCCGCCGACGCAACCAGGCCGAACACCGCCGCCAGAAGGTGCGCGCATGCGGTAAAGCCCAGCGCAATGGTAAACAGGAGGATCCGTGGACGCCACTTCCGTGAAGGTCCGTACATGGCATGGCCGATGCCGATAGCTGTGTACACCACCGCGAACAGGCCCCATGCGGCGAGGATTTCGTTGTTCGGTGTGGTTGCGGCGCGCAAGACCATCGGCGAGACGCAGTACAGGCCAAGCGCAAACGCTCCGGCAATGTTGCCGAACAGCCTTCGGCTCACCCACCACAAACCCGCGCCCAGCAGTGCCGCCGCCAAAGCGAACGGCATGCGCAGCAGGTAGCGCGTGCCCACAATCTGGTGACGCAGGTCGTACACCGAACCGCCCACGGGGTTGACGGCGTCTGCTGTCCCGCTGCGCTTTGCATCGATCCACGAGCCGATGCGAAGGCCGGTGACATAAATCGAGAGCGGCAGACCAGCGGCGCGGTAGGCCAGCGAGCCGTCGCCCTGCATGTTGCCGCAGGTGGTGAAGTAGCCGGGAATAGGCACGGGCTTTTCCCACATCTCACGGCCGCAAAGCGCGTAACGGTAGTCGGATTCGTTTAGCGGAGCTCGACCGGCCAAGAAAATCGTCTCCGCAAGAAAGAACAGCAGGATGAGTGCGGCGATCTTTTGTGGCCGGCCAAAGCGGAAAGAGAAGCTCATGAGGTAGGACGCCCCACCAGTGTAACGTTCGCACTTTTGTCCCGCCGATGTCCGGTTTATGGTGGAGGTATGGATTCGCTTGCAATGCACGTTGGTTCCGGACGCCTGATCAGCTACTCGCCGGTACGTGACCTCGCCTGGCGTGTGGTCTTTGAGGACGAGGGAGCCGCCGGCTACTGCTACGCCTGCGATGGCAGCCGCGCCACCCTGGAGGATGATTTCGATGTCACCGTGCTGGACGCCATGCTGGTGTACAACGTAGACGCCATGCAGCGTGAAGAGGACGGCGACCGCGAACGCCTGCTCACCATTGAATGGTCACGCGACGGGCAGCGTTCCGCCGTCCGCCTGGACGGCGTGCCCCAGGTGCTGATCGACTTTGAACGCCGCGAAAGCCGCTGCCGCAGCAACTTTCCCAACTTCATGGATGACGGCCGCAACAACTGGCGCAGCGCCGACCACAGTTGGGATGAGGCAGCCATGGAGCAGTTTGAAGCAGCCGCGTTCACAACGGAGTAGCAACAGCTCTAAAAGCGAGTAGCGAGACGGCGCGAAGCGGCATACCGTGAGCACTTGCTATGCCTGTTATCCGACGCATCAAAACAGGCGCCCGTGATTATTTCTCAAGTTGACAACACTGCCTGGCTGAACAGCCTGGGCGATCTGCCGCAGTGGCATCCCCCGATGCTACCGGCGCTCGTACTCGCTCCCCATCCAGACGATGAGACATTGGGTGCCGGTGCGCTCATCGCTACCCTGCGTTCCCTTGGCATTCCCGTGTCCGTGGTTGCGGCGACTGACGGCGAGAACTGCTACGACACCTCTCCCGAGGAGCGCGAAGCAATGCGCCGGACGCGCGAAGACGAGCAGTTGGCTGCACTCGACAGGCTCGGTGTGGCCGCGGAAAACGTGCACCGGCTACGCCTGAAAGACAGCGGCCTGCACCTGCAGGAGGCCAAGCTGACCGCGTCGTTGATGCAGCTCGCAGAACCCGGCACCCACCTGATCGCGCCCTGGAGCGGAGACTTTCATCCAGACCATGAGTCCTGTGCGCGCGCCGCCGCCATGGTCGCGGAAGCGAAAGGCCTGCCGCTGACCTCCTACTTTTTCTGGACGTGGCATCGTGGCACCGAATCCGTGCTGAACGGCTTGCCAGTACACCGTTTTGTACCAGAACCATTCGCTCTGCAGGCAAAAGCCGATGCGCTGGCCTGTCACCGGTCGCAACTGGAGTGGGCAGATGGCGATCCCATTTTGCCGAAGCGCCTGCTGGGTCCGGCAACGTGGCCCTTTGAGGTCTTCCTGCCTGCATGAGCGCGCCTGACACCTCCGCAGAGTTCTTTGAAGCAATGTTCCGCGATACAAAAGATCCCTGGAACTTCGCAGCCGATCCTTACGAGCAATTCCGCTACTTCACAATTTTGCAGGCAATTCAGCCAGGGCCGTACAGGTATGCCTTCGAGCCCGGCTGCTCTGTGGGTGCACTGACGGAAAAACTTGCAACCGTTTGTCAGCGCGTGGACTCCTGTGATTTTTCTGAAGCGGCCGTTCGGCAGGCGCAGGAGCGATGCGCCAGCTTTCCGGGTGTACGTGTCCGTTGTGCTTCGCTGACGGATTCGGCAATCTACGGCGATTATGACCTGATTGTATTAAGTGAAATTGGCTACTACTTCTCTTTTGCCACATTGCAATGCTTGATAGACAACATAGCCAGCTCGATGCAGCCCGGAGCAACTTTGCTGGCATCGCACTGGCTTGGAAGTTCAGCCGATCATGTGCTGAGCGGCGACGAGGTGCACGCCCTAATGCAACACCCACTATTGCAACATGAACATGGCGAACGGCACCCTGATGGCGAGCGCGGTGGATTCCGTTTGGATCGCTGGAGAAAACGGTAATGACCTCCCCCGGTGACATGCGCGGCGCATGGCATATTGCTGTAATCATTCCCGCTCGTAATGAAGAGGTGCTGCTACCGCCATGTCTCCACTCAGTACTAGAGGCTGCCAGGCGGCTGCCAAATGAAGTGACGTGTGATGTCGTTTTGGTAGCGGATTCCTGTGGAGACAAAACTGCACCACTCGCCGCGAGTATCCTGAGCGGTAAAGGACATGTTGTCAGTGTGGAAGCGGGCAATGTGGGTGCGGCTCGTGCTGTTGCCGCACGTGAGGCGCTCCGACGCTTTGCTGGTGATCCCTCGCGATGCTGGCTGGCCAATACAGATGCCGACTGTGAAGTTCCCGACACGTGGCTGCTGCACCAACTAGACCTTGCACAGCAGGGTTATGCTGCGGTTGCCGGCATTATTGACGTCAACTGCTTCGATGAGCACCTGCCGGTGGTAGAAGCGCGCTTCCGCCTTACCTATCAAATCTATGCGGATGGAACACATCCACACGTGCACGGTGCAAACCTGGGTGTGCGCGCCGACGCCTATCTCCTCGCAGGCGGCTGGAATCCCCTGCCTACCGCCGAAGACCACGATCTCTGGGGTCGTCTGAGAACGACCGCCACTTCCTACCTGTCTGATGCCCGCCTGCAGGTGCTGACCAGTGGCCGTCGCGTGGGGCGTGCTCCGCTGGGCTTTGCGGGTGCACTGGCGAAACATAACGAGACGGTACTGCGAGATGCGGCAGCGTGACCGCTGAAGTGCTGCGAAAGCGGTTTGCTGATCTTTGCCGCACTGATTTGCCACTACCCGGATCCGGCCAGTCCGTGGAACGGCACCGTCACATCTTTCAGGCAGGCCGAGAAGATCTGAGCCTGGCAAAGCTGGCCGAGGCACACTGGGACGCGGTGGCTATTTTGCGTGAGGCTGGCCGAGAACCAGCGACCGGTGCGCGCTACGCCGTTTGGGCCTCTGAGATCCCTGGACATGAACTACGCCTGGATGGGGACGGTGCCAGCCTCTTCGTGAGCGGCGCCAAAGAGTTTTGCAGCGGCGCGGGCCTCGTCGATCGTGCGTTGATGACCGCGGGATCAGGTGGTTCGTTTCTTGTAGAGGTAGACCTGGGTGCTGAACCGGCCCGCCGCAGCATCAACGGCAGCGGATGGGTTACCGACGCTTTTCGCATGACAGAAACGTCTGCCGTGCAATTTAACCACTATCCTGTCGCCGTTGTCGTCGGCGAGGCGAAGTGGTACGTTGAGCGGCCGGGATTCTGGCAGGGTGCTTGCGGCCCGGCGGCAGCCTGGGCGGGCGGCGCGGCAGGCCTGCTTGACTATGTTATGACCAGCAGCCGCAACGATCCCCACACAGCCGCGCACCGTGCCGCCATGCACGCAAATGTTTGGGCAACGCAGTGCTATCTGGACGCCGCAGCCGCGGACTTTGACCAGAGACCAGAGGGAAACGCGATGGTTCGGGCGTTGGAAGTGCGCCATCTGGTTGAGCAGGCCTGCACCGACACACTGCGCCGCTTTGCGCGCTGCATGGGTCCAGGGCCCCTGGCGAAAAACGTCGACATGTCCCGCCGTTACGCGGAACTTGACCTTTTCCTGCGGCAATCCCACGCGGAGCGCGACCTGGAAGCACTTGGGCGCACGTTACATGCCCCTCACGGCCATGGGGAATCGGCTGTTGCTTAGAAGAAGCGGCAGCGTTATACAAAGGTTTCACACGGGTAAGACTGGTAGAAACGATCTGGATCGGCTACGAGGCACGGTGCACGGATCTGCAGTCGTGGGTGTTACGGAGTCGCGCCCAATCGCGAGTTGATCGAAAGCCAATGGCGATCAGCATTGCAGCATAAGAATCGTTGCGCTTGCCACTTCTAAAAACATCTTTTACGACTTCGCTACTTTGACACTGCAGCATGCGGACGAGGCCGAATTCAAGCTAGCGCGGTTTCCCCTGGGTCGGCCAGGGTGCCAGGTCTGCAGGGATCTGGTGGCGTGTCACGCCAAGTGAAAGCAATTGATTGAGCGTGAGAAACAGGAAGGTATCGTCAGAAAGTGTGATGACGATTTTTCCGTCCAGTAAGACTACAGACGAAATTTTGCCTATGTCGGGCATAAAACATTACACCACCCAGGCAATGCTCAAAACGCATGACGCGGGCACCGGGAAAGAACGCTTTTCAGCGAGTGAACTTTTTAGCAACTGCCGCGTAGTACGTTAGCGAATCTCCACAACCAACTATGTCGGCTATGTTGAATAAGGACGGCAAATAGCCGCGAAGTATTACAAACCAGATCGTCTTTCAAGGTGTAGAGTGGTGCAACAAAGCAGCTGACCGGTACCACACCGCCCGACGCACGACCCTGGAGCTGGTACATGGCCAACGAAGTCCTCACACATTTTCCCATTGAGATTCAGCAGAAACTCCTTGACCTATCAGGCAAGGTGGAACTCCCAGCACGAACTGAGTTATACAAGGCCGGCTGCGCACCGCAATTTGTGTATTTTCTGACCGCAGGCATGGCCTCCATCGTGGTGCAGATGCAGGATGGTGGACTGGCCGAGGTCGGAATGATCGGGGATGAAGGCATGATCGGGGTGCCGGCTCTACTTGGGTCACCCCGGATGACGAATCACTGTTTTATGCAGATTGCAGGTTCAGGTCTTCGCCTGGATCGCAGGGTGATGCAGGCCTACTTTGACCAGAATGCTCAAGTTCGCTCCGTTCTGCTTGGTTTTCTGCGCACCCAGCTAATTGTCGCGGAGCAGGTGACTGCCTGCAACAGAACTCATGTGGCCGAGGCGCGGCTGGCCAGGTGGCTCCTTACAGCCGCAGACAAGGTACACAGCGAACAGGTCAATCTAACCCAGGAGTTTTTGAGCGAAATGCTCTGTATGACAAGAACAACCGTGGCGCTCGTGGCCGGAAATCTTCAACGCTCCGGTTCCATTCGGTACACGCGCGGACGTGTCTTGATCTGCAACCGTTCGGCCCTCATGGAAGCAGCCTGTGAATGTTACGGAGTCATAAGAGAAACAATGCTTAGCCTGGATGCTTCTTACGAACTTAACTGCGCATAAGCCAGAGATACCCTGCAATTTGGAGGTGACCTACCGGGAATAAGGAGTGATTGTCGCTTGGAGGGCAGACGCAAGCTGGTCAGCTTAGTGGGATAGGTGAGGAGGAATTTTATGACTCACGAAAAACTAATTACTTCAGTTGAAATTTTGCGAGGAAATTCTGTTCTGATCAACTTTAAGGATGACACCGCGATTCACCTTACCCTAGAGCAACTGCTGAACTTCGGCGCGCCGCGCATCATAATGGCTCCGGACGAAGACGGCTTTGAGCAGGCTCTCCGCAGAGCAGTGGAGCGAAAGCAGTAGGATAGCCAGAGCGACATGGATGCTGATCTACAAATCGTAGAGGTCGAGTTGGTAGAGAGCGACCTTATTGGAATTCGGCTTTCAGACGAGACAGCCATCCTCGTCTCGGCCAGTGAACTTCTGTCGCTGGGCTTGCCCCGGTTTATGTTGTTGCCGGATGATAATACGGAAACAACACTCCAGTAGAAGCTACCGGTCGCATGCAACTAGCTACAGGCACTTACCACGCAGAGATCGCAGGGCTTGACCTGCCGTCGGTTAGCCGATATTCTTGTCAGGTTCGGCGTTCCGGGATTAGGCTGTGGAGCTTTCCAGCCATGCCGCAGGGACGGGTATAAACCCTCCCGCCGCCTTTCACAGACAGGATCAAGATTCAGGCGCATCGGCAAACGGCCGGGCGTGGAGGTTTGGATGTACGCAGTGATTCGCACCGGCGGAAAGCAGTACCGTGTCACCCCCGGGGATACTCTTAAGATTGAAAGCACCGCCCATGTGGACGGTGCCATCGAGTTTGCTGATGTACTTGCCGTTAGCGGCGAAGAAGGCAAGTTCGAGCAGGAACTAAACGGGGCAAAGGTGCTGGCCGAGGTCGTTGGCGAAGGCCGCGGCGAAAAAATCCTGGTCTTCCACTTCAAACGCAAGAAGCAGTACAAGAAGATGCAGGGTCACCGCCAGAACTTTGTTGAGGTCAAAATCAACGAGATTCTGGTCAATGGTCGCAGCTTCAAGGTAGAAGCCAAGTAAACACGGGCGTGGCCCCATATTCCAAAGCAATGCGCGTGAAGCTGAAAGGCTCACCCGCGATGAGGCAAGAGAATGGCACATAAAAAAGGCGGCGGATCCTCCTCAAACGGACGCGACTCCAATGCTCAGCGGCTCGGTGTCAAGCGTTTCGCAGGCGAGTTGGTTACCGGTGGCTCCATCATTGTTCGGCAGCGCGGTACACCCCTGAAGCCAGGCCTGAACGTCGGACGCGGTAAAGACGATACCCTGTTCGCCAAGATTAGTGGCCGCGTGCAGTTCATGGATCGCGGGAATCATGGCCGCTTTGTGGCCATTGAGCCTGTCGTCTAATTTACGATGATCCTAAGTAAAAGCCCCACTTCGGCGGGGCTTTTTGCGTGCGAACCATGTAGCGATTTACGGCATTTTGAGAGATATCTCGACTTCTTTCTTGGAGTCGAACGAACTGATCGACTTGTTTGCTGACTTACGTTCCCCAAGATCAGCCCACACCTCGTAATCGCTGTTGCTGGATAACTGGCCGAAACGGAACGCACCATCTTCCGCGGTGATGTAGCTGCGTTGCGCCAGAGATCGGGTATCTTTCAGGTGAACGACCGCTCCCTTTATCTTGTTTCCGGCCTTGTCCGTGACGTCGCCGGTTAGGTTGCGGACAGCAGCCTGAGCGAAAACCGAAGGCACAATGAGCAAAGGGGCAGCAGGGGCCAAAAGGGTAACTAGAGTAACCACCGAAGTAAAGCCGAATCGTTTCATATCTCTCAATTCGAGAACTGTCTTGCTGAAACACAGTTCAGTACCTATGGTATCGAACCCAGCAGCACGCCGGTAGTCGCGATTTCAGGAAAGCGTGCTTATTCGTCCTCCTCGTCATCTGACGACCGTGCCGGGTAGCTTTCGTCTTCATCGTCATATCCCTCTGAGTCGACAGGAACAATTTGCAGTGGATCGGTCGAGATGATTTCAAGCTCCTCGCCACATTCGTCGCAGGTAATCGTTTCGCCCTCTTCCACATCGTCCTCGTCAATGTCGAGAGGGTTGTCGCATTCCGGACACAGGTTCGCCATAGAACTCCTCAATGCAGCTTGGTTCGTAACCGCTTGTGTGTTGCTGTTCTCATCAAGGAGAACGCACGATATATCAGGACCGCACGGGCTTTTCGTCACCCATCGGAAGCTTTTGTGTGAAGACGCGCCTTGTGGTGTGCAGGTTGTTTCAACTGCGCTCCGATTCGTTGCAGACCGTGAAAGGGCAAACTCGTGGTCAAAAGGCGTGCGGGCTGCGAGCCTCGCACGTGCAAAGGGCTTGTGGTGAAATGGAGAGGTGCCGGCTCGTGGTCCAGTCACACTTTCGCTACCTGCCTTTCGAGGTGCCGTCCGCCAGTTGATCCTGGTGCTGGTGGGCCTGTTCTTTGGCCTGGCCCTGCTGGATTTCATCTCACAGCCTGTTGGCCTGTTCGTTCGGGCGGTACTGCTGCTGGAACCCGCGGCGGTCGTGCTGCACTTTCATTTTTGGCAACTGATCAGCTATGCCTTTTTGAACTTCGGCATCCTGAACACAGCATTTGCCCTCCTGACACTGTGGTTCACCGGCAGCATGCTGGAAGACAGCCGCGGCCCACGCTGGTTCCTGGAACTGTTCTATCTTTCAGCCTTCGGCGGAGCTGCTCTGGCGACTTTGCTGGTCACCCTGCCGATCTTTACCGGGGGCCGGGTAAGCTTTTTAGGCATCAGCCCCATCTCCGCCGCTGCCGGCCTCTCCGCACCGCTTTTTGGTGTGCTGGTTGCTTTTGCCGTGCTGTTTGGCGATGTAGAGTTCCTGCTGTTCTTTCTTCTGCGGGTCAAGGCGAAGTACATGGTCAGCCTGGGCGCACTGCTGTACGTGGCGACGCTGCTGCGCGAGAAGAACAGCTTCTCTGCCCTGCTGGCGCTATGCTGCGGCGTGATGGGGTACCTGTACACCAGGCTGGCGCACCGCAGCGGCCTGGCAGCTGTTGCGAGCGAACGCTACTTCGGCATGCGCAACAACTACTACCGGTGGAAACGCCGCCGCGCCGCACGCAAGTTCGAGGTCTACATGCGCAAACAGGACCGCGTCGTGAAGTTCGACAAGGACGGCCGCTACATTGCGCCCGAAGACGAAGAGCGCGACCCGAACGATCGCAAGTGGATGAATTAAAGCGGAATCGCCTACCAGCTAATTCCCCGTAACGGTCACGTCCTCAAGCTTTCCTTCAGATGTCAGCAACAAGTGCAGTTTCAGTGCGCGGCCCCCGGCGATCACGTCATAGTCATGCGTCTCGAGTGCATCCAGGGTCTCCGGTTGCCTTCCGACAAAGCTTGTCACGGCACCAAGGCCGCCGAGACTCTCCCGGTAAGTCTTTGCACGCCGGGCGCTCCACTCCTTTTGCATATCTCCTGTTAGCAGTTCGCGGCTTAGCGTACCGGCCTGCAAGGCTGCAAACACCTTGCGCGCGAAGGCGTCGTTAGCGGATACGGGCAGTAACAGGTATCCAATCGAGTCTGCGATCCGCAGCGTAGATTCGCCGACGCTGGTGTTGACCAGCACCACAATGGCAAGCTGCTGGTCCGGATAGATCATGTTCAGCGCGGTAAAGCCAAGGCCCTGCCCGGAATGGTAATAGCGCCGGAGACCGTTCTCCTGATCGACAAAGAGGCCCAGCGCCGTGGGTGCAGGTTTGCCGCCCGCCAGCGCTACGCGCGTCACCTCTTCTTGCGCCTGCACGGATGGTAAGACCTGAGCTTTCAGCAGGGCGATGTCCGCGCGCGCCACATCCGTCGCGGTGGTGACCACCTGCCCTGCCCCGAATGACCAGCCGGTTCCCTCATACTCCGCGGGCTCCATAGGGCCCAGTGCGTCGCGCACATAGCCCGTCGCAGCAGCGGGCTGCCATCCGGAATCGCATCCAGGTCGATTGCCGAGGACATGCCGCCGGGCTGCAGCAGGTGCCGCTGCAGGTAGGTGAAGAAGGGCTCACCGCTGACCTTTTCCACGATGCGGGCAGCCAAGACGTAGCCAAGGTTCGAGTAGTGAAACTGTTCACCCGGCGGGGACAGCAAAGGGCGTTGCCCCCATTCAGCCAGGATGCTGTCCGGATTCACGGCTCGACCGCGCGGACCGGCCGGATAGTGCGTCGGGTAGAAATTGCCATAGCCCGCGGTATGGCTCAAAACCTGCCGCAGCGTGATGTGGTCGGCACCGGTCAGGCCCGGATACCAGCGACTTACCATATCGTCCAGCGACAACTTGCCGGCTGCCTCAAGTTGCAGGATGGCCTGCGCCGTGTAGGTCTTCGAGAGCGAGGCCAGCTGGTAGCGCGTTGCGACTGTAACTGTGACGGCAGGCGACAGCGAGGCCTTGCCGAA
>CAXTFT010000066.1:0-1770 GCA_964243585.1 uncultured Terriglobus sp. | reverse complement strand
AGAACCATGGCGAGACCATCGACACCGGCGAGGCCTTGCCGAATGCCTCGGCGTACACGATCTGCCCGCCCTGCACAATGGCAACGGAGGCGGAAGGCGCACCGTCAGCCGCGATGCAGCGCTGCACCTCTGCGCTGATTTTTGCGCGGGTACTGTCTGGCATCGCTTGTGCGGGGAGGTGTCCTATGCACAGCAGAACGGCAAGCAGACCGGCAGGCTTCGTCATGCAGACGAGCGTAGCACCGCCGGTAATTCGCTACTCCACAGCGGGTGGTGCCGCATCGCCTGCGTAATAGCTGCGCCGGGCGCGTACGTCGGCCTGTGGGTAGCCTTGCACCGTAACGCGCAGTTCGTGCAGGCCACCTTCCGCGCCGCGCGGTACGGGAAAGCTCAGCAGGTAATAGTTGTGCACGCGATTGGTGAGCTTTTGCAGGCTCCCGTCAAAGCCGTTGCGGTTGTTGAAATGGAAGTAATCACCACCGGAGAGTACAGCCAGCGATTTTGCCGTATTCTTCCGCATGCCCTGCACCGCAGCCATGAGCAGGCTGACAGGATTGCCCCCGGCGAAGTGCTTGAAGATGTCCATCGTTTCTTCCTCGCCAGGCGAGTAAGCCACGGAGTCCACCACCGTGTTGGACCGGCCAAGCTGCGCGATCAGGTCCTTCTCCTTCACGGTGGAGCCGTGGTCGCGCGCTTCGCCGATCAGCAGCACGGCGTGGCGGTTGCGGCTGTCGCGATTCTCCAGGATGGAGTTTGCGTAGCTGACCGCATCCCGCGTGGCTGCGCTGTCGTCCTCGCATGGACCCATGTGCGCCATCGCGTTTGCCACCTTGTCGAGCGAGCGTGTGAACGGCTGGATTAATTCTGGGTGGCCGCCATAGCGCACCAGCGCAATCTCATGCGGCGCACCGCCCACGATGCTCTCGATGAGGCTTGGCAGGCCCTGAAACTTTTCGTACTCCATCATGGCCATGCGCGAGCACTGCACGGCCACCACCAGCGACAGCCCAAGGCTTTCGGCGTCTTCATCCAGCGTAACGGGCTGCGAGACACCGTTGTCGGTGATCTGGAACTGGTCTGCCTTTAGACCATAGAGGATCTGGCCCTTGATGCTGACCGTGCTTGGCACCAGCACAATCTGTGTGCCGGTGCGCAGGGTGTAAGGCTGCTGCGTGGCATCGGTAGGTGCGGTTTGCGCGCCGCCCACCCTGCCGGAGAGCAGTGCAAAGCTGAGCAGCAGGCCACAAACCAGTCGGCGTGCACAGGCAGCGGCGAGGAACGTCGTACACTCTGAGGGCAAACAGATGTGACGAGGTTTTCGCGTGCATACCTTTCTTCTTGCTGCCACGCTTTGCATAAGCACCTCCTTACCCGTTATCGCACACTCATCGACCTCACACTCATCGACCTCACACTCATCGACCTCACACTCATCCAGGAGCGAAGCCATTCCGCACTATCCCAAGCCGCACACCGTCTCGCAGACCGACAAGTACTTCGGCACAGACGTCGCCGACCCGTATCGCTGGATGGAAGACCTGGACGCGCCGGAGACGAAGGCATGGGTTGAGGCAGAGAACGCCATCACGGCAGACTATTTCAAGCCGCTGACCACCCGTGCCGCGCTGCACGACCGGCTGGTAAAGCTGGCCGATTATGAGCGCTTCAGTGCGCCGGAGCAGCATGGTGGCCGCTACTTCTACTCACGTAACAGCGGCCTGCAGAACCAGGCTGTCCTGTACTGGACGGAAGGCCTGCATGGCGAACCGC
>CAXTFT010000065.1:1541-18670 GCA_964243585.1 uncultured Terriglobus sp. | reverse complement strand
ACCGATCTGGTCGTCACGCTTGGAAGCGGCGCTGACCGCATCGTGGTGGCGGGGTATTTCAACTTTTATGGCTCCGCAGATGCGCTGACCTTCCAGGTCGGTCTCAATTACCAGGACAACCTTGTCCTGGTGGTGAATACGACAGGTGGCGGCACCTCCGGTACGAACAATCCATTCGACATCTATGTGAAGGGCTACACCGATACCATGTATGACGATGAACCGGTCTCGGGTGTGGTCACACCAGAGCCTTCCACCTTTATCGAGCTTGGTACGGGCATGCTGGCGATAGCCGGGGTTGTACGCCGTCGCTTGGTAGCATCTGCGTGACCTGGCGTGAGCGCAGTCCAGCACTGGAGCCCCTAGGGGCTTTCATTGCTCTTTTGCCCAATCCGTTATGCTACAAAGCGTGCAAGGAAAATCAGATCTCTCGATCAAGGCCGCGAGAGAAACAAGCTGGGACTTCGCCGCGCTCGGTGAGGTGATGTTGCGCTTCGACCCAGGCGAGTTCCGCATCGCGCAGGCGCGTAACTTCCGAGTCTGGGAAGGTGGGGGCGAGTACAACGTCGCGCGTGGTTTGCGCCGCTGCTTTAAAATGCGTTCCACCGTCGTCACCGCACAGGTGGCCAATCCCGTTGGTCGGCTGGTTGAAGACCTGATGCTGCAGGGCGGGGTGGATACTTCGCACGTGCTCTGGCGCGAAGATGACGGGATCGGGCAGGAGTGCCGCAACGGCCTTTACTTCCTGGAACGCGGCTTCGGCCTTCGAGGCGCGCTGGGCAGCATGGACCGTGGCCACACCGCAGTCTCGCAACTCAAATCCGGCGACATCGATTGGGACCACCTCTTCGGGCAGGAAGGCGTGCGCTGGTTTCATACCGGGGGCATTTTCTGTGCGTTGGGACCCGATACGCCACAGGTGGCACGGGAAGCCATGCAGGCTGCGAAGCGGCACGGCACGGTTGTGTCCTATGACTGCAACTACCGACCATCGCTTTGGCGGGCTCGCGGCGGTAGGCTCGCGGCAACGGCAGTCAATCGTGAACTTGCGCCTTACGTCGATGTCCTGTTTGGCCATGAGGGAGACCTTGCAACAGAGTTGTCTTCGGCGACCAGTGGACCACCATCCCACACGTCTGACAGTTACGCCGCGATGGCAGCACGCCTGGTGGAGTCATACCCCAACTTCAAGGTGATTGCCACGCCCACGCGCCGGGCCCATGCTGCCAACCGAAACGACTGGGGTGCATTTGCCTTTACCGATGGGATCCTTCACGTTACAGAGGAGATGCGCGAACTCGACATCTTTGACCGCGTCGGCGGTGGAGACTCCTTTGCCGCAGGGCTCATTGCAGGCCTACTCAACAGCAAGGGGATCAACTACGCACTGCGCTGTGGGCTGGCGCATGGAGCCTTGACGATGACCACCGCAGGTGACAGCAGCTTCGCCACAGAGCAGGAAGTCGAGCGCCTGATGCAGGGGCTTGATGCGGGCGTGCAGCGCTGACACCGTCACGCCCGCGAACGGACTGAAAGGAACACATGCAGCACTCAAGGAATGATGTACTTCATCGCATGCGCACGACTGGCCTGGTACCGGTCCTGCGAGCCTCGTCTGTTGCGGAGGGCGTTGCGCTTGCAAGGGCGATAGCCGCTGGCGGCATCGATGTTCTGGAGATCACGATGACGATTCCCGGCGCGCTCGAAGTAATCCGCACACTGGTGCGCGATGAACCCTCGCTGCTGATCGGTGCCGGCACCGTGCTTGATCCGGAAACAGCGCGCGCCTGCATGCTTGAGGGAGCCCAGTTCATCGTCAGCCCCGGCACCAACGTGAAGACCATCGAGATCTGTCGCCGCTACTCCTGTCCTATCATGCCGGGTGCACTGACACCAACCGAGGTCCTTACAGCGTGGGAAGCCGGTGCGGACCTGATCAAGCTTTTTCCAGCCAGCGCCATGGGCGGTGCGAAATACCTGCGCAGCCTCAAAGCGCCCTTACCTCAGATCAACCTCATTCCCACCGGCGGCATTTCGCTTGAGACGGCGAGCGACTTCCTTCACGCCGGTGCCTTTGCGCTCGGTGTCGGGGCCGACCTGGCGGATGCCAGGCACATTGCCGCGGGTATCCCCGAGAAGATCACCGAGACTGCAAAGCGGTACCGGCAGATCGTCGCCGAGTATCAACAGCACGACGCACCTGCACCATATGCTCCCATCGTGCCCTCTGCGTAAGCAGCGTACGAGCCGTTATACTCGCGCGGAGAGGTCGCCGCCGGTCCCATGAAACTGCTACTGATTCCGGCCATGTTGCTTGCGACTTGTGGTGTCCATGCACAAGCGGCGGCACCGCCCGCCAACCCTGCCAGACCTGTGCCACCCACGCGTGATGCTCACACGACTGGTTACGTAGCCGCACATGAGTTAGCCGACGGAGAGTTGCCACCTGCCGGCAGGGATGGCAACTTCATTCTTGGCGCAACGCACACACCTTCGGACAAAGCCAAGGCAAAGCCGGGCGCGCCGCAGGGGACTGTGTTTGAATTCCTGCTCCAATCAACAGGAAGCACATACTATCCGGGTATCGCACGCGAGCCGGATACTTTTGGCACGCCCGATGCGGTAAACCCTGCAAAGCTGATCGTCACCACCAGCCATCCTTCCCCGTACACGCGGCGCGTAACCGTTTACGTACCGAGGCAGTACGTCGCTGGATCTGTCGTACCCTTCATCGTCGGAGCCGATGGTCCAGATCCGCTGCTGTTTGCCACGCTCGACAACCTCATTGCACAGAAGCGCGTGCCCGCGATGATCGCGGTCTCCATCGGCAACGGCAGCGGCGATGCTCAGGGTAGCGAACGAGGGCTTGAGTACGACACGATGTCCGGTCGCTATGCAGAGTTTGTCGAGAGTGAAGTTTTGCCAGAGGTCGAGTCACGCTTCCATGTCCGGCTGACGCATGATCCGAACGGCCGCGCCACCACAGGCGGCAGCTCCGGCGGATCGTGCGCGTTGATCATGGCCTGGTTTCATCCTGAGCTCTACCACCGTGTCCTCACCTACTCCGGCACGTGGATCAACCAGCAGTGGCCCTCCGATCCGCAGTTTCCTCACGGCGCGTGGGGCTTTCACGAGCGTTTGATTGCCGCCACGCCGCGCAAGCCGTTGCGGTTGTGGCTTGAGGTAGGCGACCGGGATCTGCTGAACCCGAACGCCATGCGAGACGGCATGCACGATTGGGTGCTCGCCAACGAGAATATGGCACGAGCACTTGCAGCAAAGGGCTACCACTACCAATTTATCTTCGCGAAGAATGCTGGTCATGTGGACCGCGCGGTCAGGCAGCAGACTCTTGCCGAAGCGTTGGAGTACCTGTGGCGCGACTATCATGCACTTACAAGGTAGCTAAGCCTTACTAAATCCAAGCTACTGCAATTGAAAGTCGACCACGGCAGTCGCGCTCATGGCGACAGGCTTGCCCGCTGACAAGTAGGGCCGGTAGCGCCATCGCTGAACCGCATCGACTGCGGCATCGCGTAGCAAAGGCGGGCCACTGACTACGCGCGCTGAAGCCACGTTGCCGTCGCGGCCGACCTCGGCCTGTATCTTAACTTCACCTTGCACGTGCGCGGAGACTGCTGCCACGGGGTAAGCCGGTGCAGGGCTGTACAGAACATTCGCCGCCATTACACCAAGTGAAACGGGTCGCACAGTGGTCGCGTACCTCAGGTTTGAGGCACCAGGGAATCTGTCAGGTTGGATAACAGGATTGCTTAAGGCTGTTGATTCCATCGCCTCGTTGTTTTCTGCCGCTAGTGGCAGCAGCGGCCGTCTGCGCAGCAACCGCGGGTATTTGGCGTTGTATGACCCTTCTTCCGTAGCGAACTCCGGCGGCAAGGTCCGTGAGCCAAGCCGCAGACTGAGCTCCGAGGATGGAACCGCGGCAGGAAGCCCCGACAAGGCCCGTTTTATGCCCGCGCGAAAAGTGTTGGCAGGTGCGGTCGCAGATGCCGCGATGCTGTCCGGCTTGGAAGATGTTGCCGCATGCACGGCAACATGCTCCGGCGTCAAGATGGTGAGTGGACTGGCGGCAAGCGGGAGCGTCTTGATCGCTCGCGCCGGTCTTGCGGGGAGTGCGGACGCATGCGCCACGGCTTCGTGGTGATTCGTTGCAGTCAGCGCTGGTTGGAGTGGTAACCTGCTTGCCTCAGCACCTCTCCGCACTGGAGGGGCAGCGTCCTGCCGCGCCCCGTTGAGCTTACGCTGCTCGATAGCTGCAATCACGAAGACGGATGCGGGGTGCGAACGATTGTATAACCGTGTCAAGACAAGACTCGCTGCAACGATGCAGGCGGCAGCTACCATCCATGCTGCCCGCTTCAGGCCCTTCCGGATCGAACTAGCCGTCCAGGTCACTTCAGGGCGGGGTTCGCGCGCAGCCACACTCACCGGAAAGGAAGGCGCACTGCTGCTGCCAGGCAGTCGCGCTTCAGAGGGGAACTGAGCTTCTGCGGAGAGGACAGAAGTCGCACCCTCCGTATGCGTGGCCCCATTCTGCAGGGTGTGCCGTGCATCCATTAAGAAGCGGAGAAGATCATGAGCGTCCCCAGCCTGCGCAGTGGCTGCAAAGGCCGGGCCGGCAGCGGAAAGCGTCACGACACCCAGCAGATCCGGGTAGCTAGTTTGCCGATCGTGCCGGTCGAGTATGACCGAGACATGCAAGAGCATGTCTCGATGAAAGCTACGATCACTGCCCAGCCGTGCGGCGGTTGCGGCCAGGGCATCCGCAGTGCCGGTGCTTATGCCTGCACTGGCAAGGAAGTCGCGGAGCTCGGTGATATCGACCGCATAGCCCTGGGCGACCTGTCTCAACTGCTCTGGTTGCAACATACCTGCTCCATTTCGCACGCTTTGCCAAGTACGTTTGCATAGACCCGCGACGGGGTGTGATGTTGCCGTCGCAAAGGTTGATTGGTATTGGGACGCCGTCTTCGGCTTGTGTCTACGCACCGGAAGCCCACGACGGTGTCTACCCGATTTGCATGCACGAAGAGCGAGCGATCGTTCCAGCCCGAAGCGTACAGGCAGCCGCGTGTTTCAGTTCTAAGGCTGACGTTCGGCTGTCTGTTTGTTCTTTCCAAATGCGGCTGTATAAGTTCCGTTGCGCCGTGCGAGACGCAGCGTTGACTAGGTAATTGGCACCTCTTTTCCTCATGGCTGCAGTATTTTGTGGCCGCCCTAGCATACAAGCCGCGGCCTAGAATTGAAGGTATGGCCGCTGACTTTACGCACCTGCATCTCCACACTGACTACAGCCTGCTGGATGGCGCCTGCGACGTCGATAAACTGGCCACGCACCTAGTCAAAATGGGCCAGACCGCCGCCGCCATGACCGATCATGGCAACATCTACGGCGCGGTCCATTTTGCAGACGCCATGAGCAAGAAGGGCATCAAGCCCATCATCGGCTGCGAACTCTACCTGTCGCAGACGGACGACCACCGCGAGATGAGTGGCGGCTACAACCATTTTCTGGTACTTGCCGAGAACGATGAGGGTTACCGCAACCTCGTCCGCCTGACCAGTGAAGCGGCGGTGCATGGCTTCTACCGCAAACCGCGCGTAAGTAAAGAGTTTCTGGCAAAGCACACGGCGGGTCTGATCGGCTTCTCCGGCTGCCTGGCGGGCGAGTTAAACCAGCATCTGATGGCCGGTAAGTACGACGAGGCCAAGCGAACTGCGGGCACCTTTCAGGAGATGTTTGGGAAAGGCAACTTCTTTCTTGAAATCCAGGACCACGGTCTGGAGCCAGACCGTGCTGTCTGCGATGCACTCTTCAAGATGGAGCGCGATCTCGACATTCCGCTGATCGCGACGAATGATTCGCACTATGTCGCAGGCGATGACAGCCGCGCGCACGAAATCCTGCTGTGCGTGCAGACCGCCGCGTCCATGAATGACCCAAAACGGTTCAAGTTCGACACGCAGGAGTTCTACATCAAGTCGGCGGAGGAGATGCACCGCACCTTTGCAGGGCATGAAGAAGTCTGCACGCGCACCATGCAGTTCGTCGACCGCTGCAACGTGAAGCTTGCGAAGGTGAAAGATCCGTTCCCTGCGTTTCCGGTGCCAGAGGGTTTGTCGCTGGACGACTACTTCGAACAGGTTTGCCGTGAGGGCCTTTGTAAGCGTCTGGACACAGCCATTGCGCACCTGCGTTCCCGCGGCCTGCTGCGTTATGAACTGGCCGACTACGAAGCGCGGCTGAATCGTGAGATTGACTGCATCAAGGCCATGAAGTTCCCGGGATACTTCATGATCGTGTGGGATTTCATCCGCTACGCGCGCGAACAAAACATCCCCGTAGGGCCAGGTCGCGGTTCCGCAGCCGGATCCCTAGTCGCGTACGTCATGGAGATTACCGACATCGATCCACTGCAGAACGAGCTGCTGTTTGAGCGCTTTCTGAACCCGGAGCGGGTCAGCATGCCTGATATCGACATCGACTTCTGCATGAACCGCCGCAGCGAGGTCATCGAGTATGTCAAGCGCAAGTATGGCGCGGATCAGGTCGCACAGATCATCACGTTCAACACCATGGCGGCGAAGGCTGCCATCAAGGACGTCGGACGCGCTCTCGAGATGCCCTATGGCGAAGTGGATCGTATCGCGAAGATGATCCCCGCGACCATCGGTATCACTATCGACCAGGCGCTGAAAGATTCGCCTCCGCTTGCCGCTGCCTACGAATCAAACCCGCAGATTCGTGAAGTAATCGATGCTGCCTTGAAGTTAGAAGGCCTGGTACGCGGCGCGGGTGTGCACGCTGCAGGTGTTGTGATCGCGCCGCAGCCGTTGACTGAGCTTGTGCCCGTTACCCTGACGAAGACGGACGATCTTGTTACGGCCTACGACATGAAGGCCATCGAGAAGATGGGTCTGCTCAAGATGGACTTTCTTGGATTGACCACGCTGACCGTCATCGACGATTGTCTGAAGCTCATCAAGCAACACCAGGGCCTGGATGTGGACCTCGCGACCATCCCGCTGGACGACCAGGTCACTTATGAAAAAGTTTTTCATAAGGCGTTGACGTCCGGTGTCTTCCAGTTTGAGTCCGGTGGCATGCGCGATGTTCTGCGCCGCTACAAGCCCACAACGGTTGAAGATTTGACAGCGTTGAACGCGCTCTATCGTCCCGGCCCAATACAGGGTGGCATGATCGATGACTGGAGGACCTGCTGAAGGAGACGCTTGGCGTTATCGTCTACCAGGAGCAGGTGATGCAGATCTCCTCTGTCATCGCCGGGTACTCCCTCGGTGGCGCTGACCTGTTGCGCCGTGCCATGGGTAAGAAGGACCCCATTGCCATGGCGGAACAACGTGAGTTGTTCATGGCGGGAGCCGCGGCGAACCGGCACCCAAAGGACAAAGCGGGGCAGCTATTCGACCTCATTTTGCAGTTCGCTGGCTATGGTTTTAACAAGTCGCACTCGTCGGCATACGCGCTGCTGGCGTATCACACTGCATGGCTGAAGACGCACTATCCCGTGGAGTTCATGGCTGCGCTGCTGACCAGTGAGACCTCCAAGCCGGAGAACGTGGTGAAATACATCGGCGAGTGCCGAGAAATGGGCATAACCGTGTTGCCGCCGGATGTTCAGGTATCCGATGCCAACTTTACGCCTAGTGGCGGCGGTATTCGCTTTGGTCTGGCCGCCATTAAAAATGTCGGCGGGAATGCGATCGAGACCATCGCGGGGACCCGGCGCAAGTTGCTGGATCAGGGAGAAGCCGGCTTTGCCTCCCTGTGGAACTTCTGCGAGACAGTAGAACTAAGACTGCTGAACAAGCGTGTACTTGAATCGTTGATCAAGGCCGGTGCGATGGACAGCTTTGGTGCGCGCGCGCGCATTTTTGCTGCTGTTGATGGGGCGATGGAACGCGCACAGAAGTCGCAGCGCGATGCCGCAAGCGGCCAGAGCGGTTTGTTCGGGCTATTTGACGCGGGTCCCTCCGGTGCCTCTGCCGCTCCCGTCGATGACCTTCCAAAAGCGCCGGATTGGGACGAGCACACGCGTTTGCAGAACGAGAAAGAAGTGCTCGGTTTCTTTGTTTCAGGTCATCCGATGGACAAGTACCGCGAGAAGCTGCGCAACCTGAAGGCAGTCGACACAGCCACCGCGTGCGAGATGAAGCCCGAGCCGGTCAACTTTCAGCGTGGCCAGCGGGAGCCGCAGAACGAGATTCAAATGGCCGGAGTGATTACTGGGCTAAAAGTAGCCAAATCAAAGCGTTCCGGCGAAATGTATGCGTCTGCCTGCCTGGAGGATACCGTCGGTAAAATTGAGCTCATTGCGTTTCCAAAAGACTACGAAAAGCTGCAGGAGGCGCTCAAGATTGATGTTCCGGTGTTGGTGCGCGGGTCGTTACGAGGCGAAGAAGACTCCGCGCCAAAGCTGTCCTTGACATCGATCACCGCACTTGAGGATGTAAAGATCAAGCTGCCTGAGGCACTGCGTATCAAAGTGCCTTTGCACAATCCGGATGCCGCGCTGCTCGAGAAATTACTGACCATCTTCGCCGCGGCTCCCGGCCCGGGCAAGCTGCTGCTTGATCTGGAAGAACCCGGTGAGTTCTGCGCGGTGCTTGAGCCGCATGGCTTCACGGTATGTGCCGACCGCTTGTTTATCGATCGCGTGGAAGACCTTGTTGGGGCAGGCGGGGTCAAGGTGATCAACTAAGTTTCTTCGGGGGAGGCCTAATCGGCAGATCCCAGAATGGGATAAGTGGATAACAGCACATAACCATACTCGTTGACCGGTAAGAGGACAGATGGTCTGCTTAGGCATCTCCTTCGAGGGTCTTTTTTCATGACGCATCTTTACCGTTTTGTTGCTGCTGCTGTTCTTCTTGCCGCTTCTTTGCTTACGAGGTCTGCTCATGCAGATACCTTCATCTACTCTGTTGCGACCCATTTCGCCAGCTTTCAGGTGGACGGTACCATTACCGCCGACACAGACAGCGGCATACTTTCCTTCGATAACATCACGGACTTTAACCTGCTGCTTACAACTCCTGGTGGGTCTGAGACACTCAATGCCGTAAATGCGGGTAACAGCGGTTTGTACGGCTATGCTTTGACGGCCACCCCGGCGGGCTTGTTCTTTGACTACTCGGAACCATTTTCCGGCCTTTTTTTCAACAACCAGGTAACAGGCGCATACCTTTGTTTTCAAACGTATGGCTGTGACAGTAGTTTCGACACACATCAGTCCATCTCTGTTGCCGGCAACACCTATACAGAAGCGCAGACAGGCGTGGTACAAATCGCGACGGCTGTGGCACCGACCCCGGAACCTTCAACCCTGTTGCTGCTGGGTACGGGTGCGATCGGCGCATTTGGTGTGATGCGCCGCCGTCTGACTTCCGCGTAGTCGCGGAACTCCGACGGTGCGAGGTACTCGCATCATCAGGCACTTCCTGTTTGCATGCCGGAACGTATAATCGCTGCAGGTTCTCATGGCAGAAACAGAGGCAAGGCCAGTAGCAGTAGCAGCAGCAGCGGTGCCGGAGGCGTGGCGCAAGACGGAGGCCGCGCGTGACCCGCAGCGCCCACATCCGATGGATTTCATCAGCGCCTTGTTCACGGACCTAAGCGAGATACATGGTGATCGCGGCTTCGGTGACGATGCGGCGATGTATACCGCCATGGCTCGCCTGGATGGTGAGCAGGCGCTGGTAATTTGCAATCGCAAAGGCCGCACCACGAAAGAGCGCATGCACTTCCGCTTCGGTTCTCCAGAGCCGGAAGGCTACCGCAAGGCTTTGCGTGCGATGAAGCTCGCAGAGAAGTTCGACCGGCCCGTGTTTAGTTTTCTGGATCTTGCAGGGGCTTACCCAGGACTGGGAGCCGAAGAGCGTGGTCAGGGTGAGGCAATCGCGCGCAACCTGATCGAAATGTCCAGGCTGCGCGTTCCCACCATTACAACCATTACGGGCGAGGGTGGCTCCGGCGGGGCGCTTGCGCTTGCCGTTGCGGACCGTGTCCTGATGCTTGAAAACGCGATCTACTCGGTGATCTCACCGGAGGGCTGCGCGTCGATCATGTGGAAGGACGCCACCAAGCGTCAGCAGGCGGCTGAGGCGTTAAGGTACACCGCCCCGGATGTTTCAAAGATGGGCTGCGTGGACGACATAGTCCCGGAACCATCCGGCGGGGCGCAATCAGACCCTCCTGCCGCAATCGAATTGTTAGGTGGCCGACTCCGCTACCACTACACGGATCTGAAGCAGCAGGCAGTTGATGTTCGTTTGGAGAACCGCTATCGCAAGTTTCGCAACCTAGCGCCGTTTTACACCACCGCGTAGAGATGCGATGCATGCAGGCGAAAGCAGACAATGATTCCTAGTGCAGCTCCAGTAAGTTCATATCGCACGATCAGTCCTGCGCTGCTGTTTGTCCTGTCGTGCATGTGGATTGTTGTCTCGCTTGCGGGTGGTCGTCTGGCTGGCGCGCTGTTACCGGGATTTTGGTACGACCTGAGTCGTGAGGCCTTCACGGCTGTGATGTTGTTTGCAGGCTTTTACCTGATGGCCCGGCTCGGAGTTGCTGATTTGCGGCCTCTGAGCAGCGTCGGCTTCGTCAGGCGACCTGGTTTGGCCCGGGAGTTCGGAGTAGGCGCGGCGCTTGGCTGGGGTATCTCCCTGACGCTGATGCTGCCGGCAGTGCTAAGCCGCAACGTCGTGTTCGGCTTCCACAAAGATTGGTTGGCTTTGCAGCAGATGCTGCTGGGTCTGGCCGTGCTTTGTGCATTCGTACTGGTGGTGCAACTGGTTCTCTCCGGGTTACCGGTGCGGCTGCTGGTGCGCTCTATAGGCCCGGGCTGGATGGTTTTCGCTGTCATTCTGGTAGGGGTTTGCCTTGTGCTGACCGGCGGGGCGGGGCAGGGTAAAGGTGTGCTGTTTACTGCACTCGCACTGTGCTCATCCCTGTTTGCTTTTCTTCGTACACGTGCCATCTGGCTACCACTGGGTCTCCATCTGGGTTCGATGGTCAGTCTTCAGCTAATACTTGGCGCAACTTCGCCCTACACGCCCCTTACAGCAGGCTTGGTGCAGAACAACATTAGCGGCCCAATCTGGCTTACCGGAGGATCCTTTGGGCCGGAAGCATCTACAGTTGCGATTCTGATTCTTGCAGCGGGTCTGCTCGTGCTGTTCCGAGTCACAAAAGATTACGCCTGGCACTATGCACACCAGCCAATCATCTCTGCCGGTTACCCCGTGGATGTGGCTCCCCCGGCTGCACACGTCCAGGAAGGCAGAAATGCAACGGCGTCAGTGCCGCTGGTGCAAATTGCTGGTCTGCCATCCCATCCCCAG
Source organism: uncultured Terriglobus sp. (assembly GCA_964243585.1). Taxonomy (GTDB): domain Bacteria; phylum Acidobacteriota; class Terriglobia; order Terriglobales; family Acidobacteriaceae; genus Terriglobus. The sequence continues at coordinate 7,285 of CAXTFT010000065.1, read as the reverse complement.
GAGCCGCCGCCCGCCTCGGAACCGCAGTAGGCCCTATGTTTCCGTCTGACGGAAAGGATGCATGGTGGCGCTTGCAATGCGGTATGCTCAAGGGCTACATTTCAGGCATTGGGAGGCCAGCCCATGCACGCCACACGTCGTTCCATCCTTACCCTGGGCTCTGCCCTTGTCTTTGCCAGCCATCTTTTCGCGCAGGTTAACCGCCCGACGCCGCAGCGGGACGTCTTTGTCGTTGGTGCGGACACCGCCATTGGTGACCCGCTGCTCGGTTTCAAGCCGACACGTGTTGAGTACCCCCACGTGCCGATGGACCTTTCCGGCCGACGCGAACTCGTTCGCGCCATTCTGATGGAGCAGGGCTTTGCCCATCGCGTCTTGCCATTGGGCGCACCCGGGCTCACCATGCATGCGAACGGACGGCTTACTGTTGACGGTGAGACGTTGAAACGCAGCCTGTATAAGAATGGCACTTGCGCGGGTGCCGGTGACCGAGTGATGGTCACGGATATCTCAGTCCTTGCGGACAGAATCGAAGTCGATGTAAATGGCGGCCCTTATCTGCCGCACCGCTTTCTGCGGCATCTTTCGATCAATGGTGCTCCCCTGGCTGGGGATGGACAGGTCGGAGAACAGCCCACGGGCACTCGTATCACACTGCTGTTCGAAGGGCAAACGCCACGCCTGTCTGCGGCGGAGTTGAAGGCGCTGCTGGAACCGGTGCTGGATTTTGGATTGAAGAATGCAGAGCAGGCTTATGCTGACACGCTGCCGGAAGCTATCAAGAAAGCAATCGACGAGCATGACGTCATGGTTGGCATGAGCCGTCGCATGGTGCTTGCCAGCCTTGGTCAGCCGGAAAGTAAGTTGCGTGAACGAGCGGCAGATGGCGTAACCGGTGAAGTTTTTGAGGAGTGGATTTACGGGCGCTCTCCGCAATCCATCCGGTTCGTCAGGTTCCGTGGAGACACTGTTGTCCTGATGAAGCTTGCAGCACTCGGAAAGCCCCTTGAGGTGCATGACCATGACGAAGTTGCCGGGTATCGAGACCCGGCGCTGACGCGTGAAGTTGCGTTGGGAGACACGAAGACCACCAAGGATGGTGAGGAACAGCCGTCCCGAGCCCCGTCCTTGAAGACACCCGCGGAGCAAACACCATCGAATTTGAGCGCACCGCGGCCGCAGGACAAAAGCAGCAGCAGGAGCTTCTTTTCGGCACTGTAGAGAGGGTTACCGGCACACGCTGTGGAAGCCATTGCCGTATCCAGCTGTTTTGCGGGTAAGGGTTCGCGGTGTTGTACGATAGGGAGGTTGCGCGATAGAGTCCACGGTCTCCCTGTGAGAGCTCGCAAACCCGTACTGGCATACTCGCGAATCTAGACCCCATTGGCGCATGGAAGACGCCGCAAGAGAGGAATTTGCAATGGCAAAGATTGCCAAAACCGGTGACCGCAAGAAGGCAATGGACACCACCAAGAGCACGGACTGCCCGAAGTGCGGCAAGCCGACACGTGTCGTAAAGCGTGTAAAGGATCGTGAGCGTGGCACGCCTGGCGGCATTTACATTTCGTGCGCAGCCTGTGATTTTTTTGAACGGCTGTAGCGAACAAATTTTTGGAGCAGCAGAAAACCCGGTGCTTCGGCATCGGGTTTACTTGTTGGCAGCAGCTATTTCTGGTTGGCTGCGGTAATCTCCGCGAGCAATGCGCTGGCCGCTGCTGCGGGATCTGGTGCCCGCGTGATGGGCCGGCCCACAACAAGGCGGTCCGCGCCAAGGCGAATAGCGTCGGCCGCAGTTGCCGTGCGACGTTGATCATCAGCAGAAAACCCTGTTGGTCGGATTCCGGGGACCACAAGCTGTACCTCCTGCGCGGCGCTTGATCGCAGCGGCAGAATTTCCGCCGGCGAGCAGATTAGTCCATTCACGCCTGCGGCAACAGCCATTTCCCCCAACATAACAGCCTGTTGTTGTGGACCTGTACTGACTCCCGTGGCGCTCAGTTCCGCCACGTCCATACTCGTCAGCACCGTCACAGCGAGCAGACGAAGCGAGGCCGGCGCCGATGCAACAGCTGCCGCAATCATTGCCGGTCCTCCTGCCGCGTGGACGGTCAGCAGATTGGCACCCGTAGCACCGCAGACGCGCACGGCAGACGCTACGGTGTTGGGGATGTCGTGCAACTTCAAATCAAGAAACACCTGTAGATCACGAGACCGAAGCGCTTCGATAACAGCACTGCCCGCTGCAAGGTAGAGCTCCAGCCCCACCTTAACCCAGCGTACCGAACCTTCCAGCCGGTCGACCAATTGCATGGCCTGCTGCTGTGAAGGGAAGTCGAGGGCAACAATCAACTTGTCATGGGCATTCATAGGTACAGCTTAGCGGTTGCAGGCGCGCGATACCCTTGACGGGTATGGACATACTCACTGCACGTCCCTGCCTGTTGACCATTGCGGGATTTGACCCATCTTCGGGCGCGGGTATCTCTGCCGACATGGCGGTGTTTGCCGCGCACGGGTGCTTCGGAGTTGCGGCGATTACTTCCATGACGGTGCAGTCAACCCTTGGAGTGCAGCGCGTGCAGCCGGCAGATCCCGGCCTGCTGGCAGAGACGCTGGCCTGTCTTGAAGAAGACCTGCCGCCCGCAGGAATAAAGATCGGCATGCTGGCGGACCGGCCTCAGGTCCAGGCAGTCGTGCAGTACCTGCAGCGTGTGGCGAGGCAGGGGCGCAAGCCGCATGTTGTGCTCGATCCCGTACTGCGCTCGACTTCAGGCGCGGACCTGCTCACGGCAAGTGGGCTCGAATTGATGCAGAACGAACTGCTGTATTTCGTCGACCTGATCACACCGAATACCGCGGAACTGTCATTGCTTACAGACCTGCCCTGCGACACGGCAGAACAGGTTCAGGAGGCCGCTGCCGCGCTTGCACTGCGCTACAGCGGACTTTCTGTGCTGGCGACAGGCGGTGACCGGCCAGAGCCCGATGATGTCCTTTTGCATACGGGTGCCATCACGACGTTCAAGGGAACGCGCGTTGCGACTTCGGCCACGCATGGCACGGGCTGTGCGCTTTCGAGCGCCCTGCTGTGCGGGCTGGTAAAGGGCAAGTGCCTGGAGGAAGCAGTCGCAGCCGCGAAGCATTACGTCGAGATGGCAATGCGTCTTGCGGAGCCTCGTGGTTCCGGCAAGGGACCCATGTACTTGCTGTGGCCACTTTTGGAACAGCACAGGGAATAAAGCATGTGCGTGCTGTGCCGATACAGTGTTCATGTCAACGTCTACGGTCTCCCTGCCGCTGCCCCTGGGCCCCTTCCAACATTTCGCCGGAAAGCCTGCGCCGAAACCGGCACAGTCGCGCCGCAGAACCACGCCCCAGCAGGGCCGGGCGCTTGAGACCCTTGGGCATGCTATTGAGTACCTTGTCGACTCGCGCCTGTTTGACCAATGGGAGTCGGCGGCGGACGCGGAGGCGGTGCATATGCTGATGGCGTGTTCGCGGTCTGTTTTCGCGGACTGCGATGAAGTTTGCCCCTGGCATCAGCGGGTGCAACGGGCCTTGGTCAAGCGGCTCAACCTGCAGAGTACACATGCCCGCTAGGCCTCGAAGGCGATTAGCACTGCTAAACTTAAAGGATGCAAGACGACGTAGTCATTACGCTGAACGGGTCTCAGAAGATCTTTCGTGATCTGGGAGAGGCACCGACAATCAGCAGCATGGTTGCATCGCTTGAACTTCGTGCAGATCGCGTTGCGCTGGAGCGAAATGGCGAGATCGTGCCCCGGGGAGAGTGGGATACGACATCCGTCATGACCGGCGATCGGGTGGAGTTGGTGCACTTCGTAGGCGGCGGACTCTAGGTTCTTCACGAAACCTGCTTGCGTAGAAGCGTCTCCCAGCGATCGCCGTAAGTCTCCCATCCCCCCATGCTCCGGACGCGATCCAGGGCCGCAGAATGTAACCGCATCCACAGATCTGGGTCGTCTGAGAGTCTTTGCATGCGCTCCGTCAGAGCGCCCGGATCACGTATAGGAACGATGAAGCCTTCCTGCTCATCCGTGAACAGATCTTCACCGCCTGTGTTCGTAGAGGCCAGCACGGGACAGCCGCATGCCATGGCCTGTCCCTGCACCAGCGCCAGGCCTTCTTCAATGCTGGGCAGCACTAGGAGATGGCTGTGGCCCATCAACTCAGCGACGCGGTCTTGTGGCTGCAGACCTAGAAACTCGACGTTCTGCCGAGGCAATCGTGACAGAACAACATCTATCTCGCGCGAAAGCGCACCTACAACACGAAGACGTTTGTGCGGGTGCTTCAATCCGGCAAATGCTTCCAGCAAATATGGGACGCCCTTTCGCAAGCCGACACTGCCGACGAATAGCGCCTCAAAGCGCTCCTTAGGACTGCACGGAGTGATGGCTGGAGGATGAAAGCGCTGCAGCCGCACGCCATAGGGAACCGTGTGCACCTTCTCTGGAGGGATACCCATGGAGGCAAACGAGCGCGCCGCAAAGCTTGAGGGCACCGTAATGCCATCGGCTATGGCATAGATTGCTTCTTCGCGCGCGGTGTCACGCGGGTCGCTGACGGGTGCATGCACGCCCCACCGGCGATACTCCTCTGAGACAAGCTCTTCCTGATAGCGCTGATGGGAAGAACCGCGGTCGCAGAAGAATTTGCCTCCGCGCCGCTGCACCAGGGCACCTGTTTTGAGGGACGAACCCGAGATGCCGATCAGCGCGTCACACTCCGGCATGTTGCGCAGTGTGTACTCATCGAAAAGGAGCGCGTTCGCGTAGCCGGTCTGGTCTTCCATCCACGCAGGTAGCAGATTCGCACGCCGTAGCAGAAACTCAGGTGTATGAATCCATGGAAAGGTCCTTACTTTTTCACGTGGTAGACCTTCGCGCCTAAGACGCTGCCAGGGCCAGGTGGAGAAGATCGCGGCAAGGTGGCCGCGCCGCTCCAGCTCGCGTGCGAGATCGAAGTGATGGAACACGCCAAAAACTGTCTGAACGACTCGCATGCGACCTGTGGATGTTAGCAGACGGTCGTTCAGACGCTTGATCGCTCCATGAATCGATCAGAACTCAAAGCGCACAGATACCTGACCGGTCCGATTGCCACCAAAGTCGGAACCACGCGCCTGGGTGATCTTGCCAAAGCTGTTAGAAGTCAGGCTCAGGTCCGGGTCGGCCAGGTTGGTATGGTTCAGCACGTTGGTGAAGGTGCCTTCGGTCCGCAGACGCACGCCTTCAGTGATCTGGAAGAATTTGCTGACACCCGTTGAGAGGTTCACCGTTCCGGGACCATGAATGTCTCCTACACTTTCTGTGCCGTAGCGGCCGATGGGAAGGGTGCCGGTGCCCACGGTGCATGTGTCGACGGAGGCAGGGTCGCTGCTGCCCGGGCAGGTAAAGGCACCCTTGTTGATCCAGCTGTCCCGGGTTCGGCGGCCTCCATTTGCGTCTCCAATGCGATCCGGACGCTGGTTCGCACCGCCAACGTAGGTGCCGGAACCGGTGCCTGACGGATCGATGGTGCCGGCCGGGAACGATGCGGTCAGGAATGGCCCACTCTGCCACAGGAAGATGCTGCTCACCTGCCAGCCACCCGCGATTGCATTGGCGACGCCGTGCAGGTTACCGCCCAAGCGACGTCCGCTGCCGAAAGGCAGTTGGTAGATCAGTGTTGTCAGCGAACGATTGCGGCGGGTCGCTGCCACATTGCCGTAGTCGAGGTGG
>CAXTFT010000065.1:1011-1531 GCA_964243585.1 uncultured Terriglobus sp. | reverse complement strand
CGTAGCTGTCAGTTGCGCTATAACCGCCCTGCTCATCGACGAACCCGGCGGAGTTGAAGTTACCGGCGCTGCCCTGGTTATCGGCAAGATTCTTCGCCAGCGTGTAGGCAGTGTTGAAGGACACTCCATTCGCGAGCCGCCGGGAGAACTCCACCTGCATCGATTGATAATCGGCCTGTGCGGATGTACTACGATCAGTAACCTGGTAGAAGTTGGGAAAAGGATATTCCGACGCAGTTGCCTGCGAGGAAAGACGCGTGCGGGATCGAGGCAGCTGGTTGAACTGCGGCTGCCAGATCAGGTGCCAGGTATGCAGGCCCACATAGGAAATACGGCCTCCGATGTTATGTCCGAAATCATGATCTACCGACAGGTTTGTCTGCAGCGAGTAGGGATCGTGCCAGTTGGGATCGATCGCGCTATAGAAGTACAGGCTGCCAGTCGCAGGGGAAAACTGTCCGCTTGCGCTGGTACCGGGAAACGAAAACGTAGGTGGCACAAACGTCGCTGAACCTGCCGT
>CAXTFT010000065.1:0-1001 GCA_964243585.1 uncultured Terriglobus sp. | reverse complement strand
TACCTGTTGAGTAGTAGTTGCTGAAGGTTTGATAGTTCTGCTGTAGCGTCTGGGCAACCGCATAGAACAGCGCGCCGGTGGTGGTGATGTTGTAATAGCCAGCACCGCCACGGATAGCAGTCTTGTCATTCCCGAATGGGCGATAAGCAAAACCCAGTCGCGGCATAAAGCGGAGCTGCGGCGCCTTGCGCAGTCCCGCTGGCAAGCCCGCTTCTGTGTTTGAGACAACCGGTGTGCAGCCAACGCCGTTGACTGGCTGGCCATTAGCATACGGATTCGCGACACCGGCAACAGGGCAGGCGTTTACGTTGGCAAGCTCCTGCACGTCCAGCGTGTTCGCGTAGCCTGCCGGGTAGATGAGCCTGCCTGTGCGTGCAATCGAAGGATCGAAGTTACCGGCAAGCCCGTTGGTTGAGGCAAGCGCGGGGTGAAACTCATAACGCAGGCCGAAGTTCAGCGTCAGGTTTGCCGTCGATTTCCAGCTGTCCTGCGCGTAGAAGGCGTAACTGTTGGTGCTGGCGTCGTTGTCCTGGCGTATGTTGTTGCTTTGATTTTGATAAGGAACGCCCACCAGGAAGTCGGCGAACTGATCGCCTGTGGCCGAGTAGCTGGCGTCGAAGAAGAAATTGCCGTAGTTGATGGATGTTGTGGATCCGCCCGCTTGTGTATGAGCGATCAGGTGGCGCAGATCCGTACCGAACCGCAGCGTGTGATTGCCGGCCTGGTAGGTCAGGTTATCGATGTATTGAAAGACACGCGAACGCTCTTCTGAGCCAAGCCGGGATCCAATGGAAGACACGCTGACATCGCCACCGTTGAAGTTGATGTGCGGAATGCCATTAAAGAAGGCAGGCGTGCTGAGCACATTCAAACCGGTACTCTGCGTGAAGCCGAGTCCATCAAACGGATTGCTGCTCCCGTCATTTTCCAGGGTAAAGCCGAACTTGAACTCGTTCGCCAGCCGCTGCACGTCGTCCGGCGTCACCCTGTCGATCTCGCCC
>CAXTFT010000064.1:11267-18848 GCA_964243585.1 uncultured Terriglobus sp. | reverse complement strand
GTCAGAGAGCCAGGGTGCATCTCTGGGATGGTCGTGCAGGTAAAACAGCACGGAAAAGCCCATCAGGAAGGTCGGCACGCCTTCCACCAGGAAAAGCCACTGCCATCCGTGCAGGTGCAGGGTGCCTTCCAGCTTGAGCAGAGCTGCGGAAAGCGGCGCGCCAATGACGCCGGCAATGGAGGTCGCCGTCATGAAGCGCGCCACGGCCGCTGCACGCCGCCGCGTGGGGTACCAGTAGGTAAGGTACAGAATCATGCCAGGGAAGAAGCCTGCCTCGCTGACACCCAGAAAGAATCGCATGATGTAGAACGAGTGCGCACCCTTGACGAACATCATGGCGGTAGCGATCAGGCCCCAGGAGATCATGATGCGTGCAATCCACTTGCGCGGCCCCACCTTGCCCAGCAGCAAATTACTGGGCAGGTCGAACATGGCCGAGCCCAGAAAGAAGATGCCTGCGCCGGTCCCGTATACCGTATCGCTCAGGTGCAGGTCATGCTTCATCTCCAGCGCGGCAAAGCCTACGTTGACCCGGTCCAGATAGGCAAGGATGTACAGGATGAAGATGTAAGGAATCAGCCTGAGGCTGATCTTCCGGAACACTGCCTCGCCATGGATCTCGGGCGCCGTTTGCGTGCTTGCTGCCATCCGTACCTTCCAGAAAACTTGTATTTATCAGAACAGAAGAACGTCTAAGTGCGATGACAGGCAGACAAGGCTATTGGCAGCAGCGGCGTAACGTTGGAAAGTCTTTGATGCGACACATCTGCGCACAGGCTCACTGATCCTGCTTCAGATGCAACACCTCACATCTGCTGTGCGACCGGCCGACAGTTGCCTTGAGCACGGACGCCCTTGCCGCGGGCTCGGACGTTACTGCAGGCTGAGTCAGTTCGGGCTGCCCCGAGGCAAGCGCGCCCCTCGGAATATGCTGCCTTTTAGTACTGCCAGGATTTAACATCCGCACCGGCAGGTGCGGTCTTGATCATGTGCTCGGTCATCTGCGGCAGCAGGCGTTGCGGCCAGTTGGCCCCGTTCTGTTGCATGGTGTACTCCGCCGGGCCGCCGACGTAGCAGTGCGGCATGCCCGGACCGTACTGGAAGGTCGCGTCGGAATGCGGGTTGCGGGTCAGTTCCAGGTCTTTCTGCAAGAGGTGCACGGCATTGTTCAGGAAGTACGTGTCACCGTCACCTACGGCGATGTGCAGCTTGCCCTCCAGCTTTGGACCCAGCGTTGGCCAGTCGCGCTGCAAAATCGCGTTCAGATCATAGTGGTCGTGCCAGTACCCGACCACCTGCTTGTCGATCGCGCCGGTCAGCGGGTCGATCACCGGTGCTGGATAGCCGTCGGCACCCGCAGGTGAGAAGACGGCCTGCCAGATGTTCCATTGCTCCGTCGAACGTCCGCGCGTGCCAAGGACGTACTCAAAGGCAAACTCGTCCCCCGTGTTCGCGAGAATGCTGCCGTCCGGCTCGCGGTCTGCCGGGATGGGTACCTGTCCGAAGTCGCCCTTGCGGTAGAAAGCATTGGCGTCGTCGTACAGGTTGATGTTTTGGTAGGCGTGGAAGTCCACCGGGTCAGGGCACGCGCCGTACGCGCCGTTGTAGCTGTCCGGGTAGAAAATCTGCGTTGCCAACGCCTCCCAACCACCGGTGGAGCCGCCCGCCGTTGCGCGTGCCCAGCCCTGGCCGATGCCGCGATACTTCGACTCGATGGCCGGGATCAGTTCGTCATTCACCGCCGATCCATACGGCCCGACGTTAGCCGAATCGACCACGTAGCTGTCGTCGTAATAGGGATTGGCGTTCTGCACAAAGAGCAGGATGACGTGCGGCAAGCGGCCTGTCGTCCAATCCTGAAAGAAGCGGTAGCCGGATGCGCCGCGTGGGTTGCCGCCAGCAGCAGGCGTAGTCGCGGTAAAGGCAGGCCGCATGCCGGATGCGAAATGGTCCTGCCACACCACCAGTGGATACTTCGCGTTGGGATGCTCGTCGAAACCATCCGGCAGCAAAACATAAGCGCCCAGGTACATGTCGCGGCCCCAGAACTTCGACAGCTTTTCCGAGCGAAAGCGCATGTACTTCAGCCACTTTGCCTCAGGCTGGTGCGCGGCGATGACCTCGGGGTCGTACGGAGTCCCGGTAAAGGCGGGCATGACCTTGTCGAGCGTGATCTTCAGCGGCGCAACCTGCTTCGGGTCGAAATGAACCTTCACCGGCGCATTGAACGGGTTGCCGGGCTTCCGGTTCCACTTCTGGCCCTCACCCTTGTCGGGCGGCAGCCAGACGCTCCTGGCGCTGCCGAGGTGGAACTCCTCGTAGACGTTGAAGACGCCCTGCACGAAGTAATCGCCCGGGTCCAGGTCGGCCAGCGAGTGTCGCGGATAGCCGATCGTCTTCGCGTCTACCGTGAGCGTTGTCTTCGCCTGCAGGCCGTCGATGCCGTTGTCCACGCCAAACGCCTGCGCGGAGCGGTATTGCTCCTCCATCTGCATGCGCGGCTCTGTCTTTGAATCCTTGCTGAAGACCAGGATCAGATGGCCGTGCAGCGGCATCTTGGATGGAACGGAGACCTCGACCCGCTGCGCGACGGCTGCGGCGGAGGTTAGGAGCAGGGCGGCAAGCAGGCTCTTGAACATGGCAATGCTCACACTGTACATCGCCGCCGAACTGGGCGTGCCTTGCCGTCCGGTCTACCGCGTGGGGTGGTAAAGGGCAAAGATCAGCACGCCCGCAGTGGCAAACAGGATCAGAAAAGCCTGCCAGATGCGTTCAAACAACCAGGGTTGGTAATCCTTTGTAGACATAGTGATGGCTCCCGTCTTGATCTGTAGAAATCCTAACCCGGCAGCAGCCTCTGTGCGAATCTGCAGGCAGCATGGGCAGCGCGAAACATGCTGCCTGCACTAAGCTGGACGCACAGCCGAAGCACAGCTTCATCGAACTGGTCCACAGCAGATCAGAGAGGAGGGCAACATGACAGAACGTCTGCGGCGTTGCGCCGTGGCTGTGCTGGTCTTCGTGGTTGTGGGCGCGCACCCGCAAAAAGCGATGCCGAAGGATGCAAAACCAGGCTTCGACGTGGTGACGGTGAAACCGACCCCACCGGAAGAGCGAAGTCAGGGCTTCCAGATTCGAGGCAGCCACGTAAAGCTGGTCCGCGAAACGGTCCAAAGCATGATCATGTTTGCCTACGGTGTACACGGCAGGCAGATCGTCGACGCGCCGGGCTGGGTTAGCACGGACACCTTCGATGTAGACGGAGTTCCGGATGTTGAAGGGGAGCCAAGCTTTCCGCAATTTCAGGGTCTGGTGAAGCAGCTGCTGGCAAGCCGGTTCGGTTTGCGGACACATGGCTCCAAACGCGAGATCAGCTACTATGCGCTTCGACTCGCCGCTGGCGGGGCAAAGGTACAGAAGAGTGCTTCACCTGAAGCTGAATCGCCCGATCAAACAGGAGATGGCGGACCCGGCGGCCAGACCATGAAGTTCACCAACAACTCCATGGACGAATTTGCGCTCGGCATGCAGTACTTTACCGATCGCCCGATGGTCAATGAAACGGGCCTTGCAGGACGATACGACTTCACGCTGCAGTGGATGCCGGACCAGATGAAGGTGCAGAATGTCGAGACGGCGCCCGGCCTGTTTACAGCAGTACGGGAGCAGTTAGGACTGGAGTTGAAGCCGGCAAAGGCACCCGTTTCGGTCATGGTGGTCGATGCAGTCGAGAGACCCGGCGCGAACTGAGCCAGCGTAAGTGCGACAGTAGGCCGCTGCATGCCGCGTCGGTAACTTTGCACCCGTGCAGTAGACTTTGCTTTGGAAGATGGCAGAGGTGATGTAACCCACCGCCTTTTCAGACCTTATTGCTTCGGAGTAGGCCTTCACATGCAGAGCAGCTACAACGGCATCAACATCCCGGTCGAGGGCAAGGCCATTGAGTACACAAACGGCAGCTACGTTGTGCCGGACATGCCCATCATCCCCTTCATCGAAGGCGATGGTGCAGGCCGCGACATCTGGAAGAACGCCCGTGCGGTGTTCGACGCAGCGGTAGAAAAGGCATACGGCGGCAAGCGCCGCGTGCAGTGGTACGAGATCCTGGCCGGTGAAAAGGCCTACCGCCTGCACAACGACTGGCTGCCGCAGGACAGTGTGCAGGCCTGCATCGACTTTCGCGTCAGCATCAAGGGGCCGCTCACCACGCCCATCGGCGGCGGCATCCGCAGCCTGAACGTGACGCTGCGCCAGACCATGGACCTGTACCAGTGCGTGCGCCCGGTAAAGCACTACCCCGGCGTGCCCAGCCCCATGAAAAACGCGGATGACGTGGACGTGGTCATCTTCCGCGAAAATACCGAGGACATCTACGCGGGCATCGAGTTCAAGCAGGGCTCCGCCGACGTGGCCAAGCTGCGCGACTTCGTGAACAACGAGCTGCTGGGCAACACCAAAAAGCGTTTGCGCGACGACGCCGGCATCGGCCTGAAGCCGATCAGCGTCATGGCGTCGAAGCGGCTGGTCCGTGCCGCCCTGCAGTATGCCGTCGACCATGGTCGCAAGGTCGTCAGCATTGTGCACAAGGGCAACATTCAGAAGTTCACCGAGGGTGCATTTCTGGAGTGGGGCTACGAAGTCGCCAAGGGCGAGTTCCGCGACAGGATTGTGACCGAGCGCGAAAGCTGGATCTTCGCCGCGCTTGACAAGGATGCGACCCTGACACCGGAGGCGCTGGCCAAGGTGGTCGAACCCGGCATCAGCTTTGCCCCCGCCAGCTTTGGCGAGAAGATCGTTGCCGAGGTCAAGGGCGTGCTCGCCGCGATTGGCGCAACCCACGGCGGGGGCAAGTGGAAGAGCCTAATCCTGGTGAACGACCGTATCTGCGACGCCATGTTCCAGGATTTGCTGCTGAAGCCGAAGGAGTATGACGTCCTCGCCACCACGAACCTGAACGGCGACTACCTGTCCGACGCCGCCGCTGCACAGGTGGGTGGGCTGGGCATCGCTCCCGGCTCGAACATCGGCGACGGCTTCGCGGTCTTCGAAGCCACCCACGGCACCGCACCACGTTTGGCCGATCAGGATGTGGTCAATCCCGGCTCTGTCATCCTGTCTGGCGCCATGCTGTTCCAGCTACTCGGCTGGACCGAGGCCGCCGACCTGATCGAAACCGCCATAACTAAGACCATCGAGCAGAAGTACGTCACGGTCGACTTTGCCAAGGAGATGGAAGGTGCAACCCTGGTCGGCACCAAAGCCTTCGCCGCAAAGATCATCGAGAACATGTAAGGACGTCTTCGCTATTGCAAGAAAGCGTGCATGAGCGCGACCTTCTTGCTGTTTGTGTATACAATCTGAGGTGTGGACGTTGAGTTCGATTCGGTCAAGGACGAGGAGAACCGGCGCAAGCACGGCATCTCGCTGCAACGTGCAGGAGACTTTGACCTTGGAACTGCTGTGACTAAGGTGGACGGCCGCAGACTACGGCGAGACGCGGTATCGCTCCATAGGCTTGTTGGACAGCACGTTGCACGTTCTTGTCTTCACGATGCGTGCGGGCCAGGTAAGAGCTATCAGTTTGCGAAGAGCAAACAGGCAGGAGAGCAAGCGATATGGCGAAAGCACCTAAATACGGCAAGCCAAACGAAGAGAACCCGGAGTGGACTGCAGCCGACTTCAAAAATGCGATGCGCTATCCCAACCTGCCGCCGGAGTTGATGCGGATTATCCAGGCTGACAAAAAGCAACGCGGTGCGCAGAAGGCGCCGAAGAAAGCGGCAATTTCCATTCGGCTTTCTCCTGATGTCTTAGAGGCTCTACGTGCAACCGGCCCTGGCTGGCAGGGAAGAGTCGATGATGCGCTTCGAGCGGAGTTCATTTCAAAGTGAGGCGTTTCCGCGCCCGCGCGGTAACTGCGGGGCTGCTGCTTACCGCTTCGTCGTCGCTCGCCCTCTGCAGCTACAAAGGCAAGATGTATGCCAAGACCACACTGGCTGAGGAATTTCGAGACCTCAAAGTGGGTCGCGCGTGTGAAGGTGCTTGCTGCGGATTGGCACTCGTCCGATGTGGATGAGTCATGGAGCCTGTATCACGTCCAGGTGCTGACTGCTTTCAAGGGCCGTCCACCTCTTCGTCTCGCTGTCTTCACCTATCGAGACAGTGGTGGTTTCTACTTGGACAGGGGGGATGAACGCTGACCTTGGCGGCGAGTACCTGTTGTTCCTTGATCCTGCTTCCGGTCAGCTTCCTGCAGCAGCAAGGAAGAGCACGGAGGTCAATTACAGTTGTGGCCAGTCGAAGGAATGGTCTGCCTTCACGTCGGCGCAAAAGGCGACGCTAAGTGCACTCGCTCATGGCAGACAGCGGAATTTTAACGAACCGCTACCCACCGATGAGAACCGCACTCCCCGCATACGCTAGACTGTTATAGATGTGCGCGGAGCCCGCTTTCTTGTCACCGGGGGCTTGTCTGTGCGCCTCCCTCTGTCAGCCCACGCTGCCTGCTTGTTCCTGAGCGTGCGTGCGCCTGCAAAGACTCCCTCGCGTCCTGCGCGAAACAAGAAGGTACAAGTTTTGAGTTCAGTCATTCGCAACATCGCCATCATCGCGCACGTTGACCACGGCAAGACCACGCTGGTGGATGCCATGCTGCGGCAGAGCGGAACCTTTCGCGCCAACGAGGCCGTGACCGACCGTGTCATGGATTCGAACGACCTGGAGCGTGAGCGCGGCATCACCATTCTGGCCAAGAACACCGCGGTGATCTTTGGCGACGACAAGATCAACATCGTCGACACGCCGGGCCACGCCGACTTCGGCGGCGAGGTGGAGCGCGCACTGAAGATGGTGGACGGCGTCGTTCTGCTGGTGGATGCCAGCGAAGGCCCCCTGCCGCAGACCCGTTTTGTGCTGGGCAAGGCGCTGGCCGCAAAGCTGACGCCTATCCTCGTGATCAATAAGATCGATCGGCCTGACGCACGCGTACAGGAAGTTCTGAACGAGGTCTACGACCTGTTCATCGACTTGGATGCAGACGAAAGCCTGCTGGATTTTCCCGTGGTGTACACCAACGGCAAGGCCGGTACCGCGACGCTGGACATGGCTGTCCCCGGCTCCAATTTGCAGCCGCTGTTTGAGACCATCACCAGTGCCATTGCACCAGCGACCGGCGAAGTTGATGGTCCGCTGCAGATCCTGGTCACAAACCTGGACTACTCCGACTACCTGGGCCGCCTTGGCATTGCTCGTGTCTTCAACGGCACGCTACGCACCGGCGATATGGTCAACATAGCCAAGCTGGACGGCACGCTCGCACCGGTAAAGATCACCAAGCTGTTTTCGTTCAGCGGCCTCAAGCGGACCGATATCGAGACCACCACGGTCGGCGACATCATCGCCGTTGCGGGTGTGTCCGGCTTGACCATCGGCGAGACGATCACCGGCATCGAGAACCCCTCGCCGCTGCCGCAGATTGTGATCGACGAGCCGACGATTGCCATTCAGTTTTCGGTCAACAATTCGCCGTTTGCCGGTCGCGAAGGTTCCTACGTCACCAGCCGCAACCTGCGCGAGCGGCTC
>CAXTFT010000064.1:0-11257 GCA_964243585.1 uncultured Terriglobus sp. | reverse complement strand
GCTCGACAAGGAATTGCAGACCAATGTCTCCATTCGCGTGGAAGACACCGACTCGCCCGACACCTTCAAGGTGCTTGGCCGTGGCGAACTGCAGCTCGCAGTCTTGATCGAAATGATGCGCCGCGAGTCGTTCGAACTGACCGTAGGCCGCCCGGAAATCGTCACCAAGCGCATCGACGGCAAGCTGATGGAGCCGGTCGAGTACGTCACCATCGACGTGCCGGAGGAATTTAGCGGCACCGTAATCCAGAAGCTTGGACCCCGCAAAGGCGAGATGGTCAAAATGCATGGACAGGGTCGCGTTCGCATGGAGTTCAAGGTGCCTTCGCGCGGCCTGATCGGACTGCGTTCGGAGATGCTGACGGAGACGCGCGGCACCATCGTGATGAACACGCTGTTCGATGGCTACGTGCCCTACCAGGGCGAGATCCCGCAGCGTGCCACCGGCGCGCTGATCAGCGACCGCACCGGCGTTACCACCACCTACGCGCTGAACGGCCTGCAGGAGCGTGGAACACTCTTTATGGGTGATGGTGTCGAGGTCTACGAGGGCATGGTCGTCGGCGAAAACAGCCGCGACAACGACCTGGATGTGAACTGCGTCCGCGAGAAGAAGCTGACCAACATGCGTGCGTCCTCTGCCGACGAGGCGCTGCGACTGGTGCCTTACAAGCAACTGACGCTGGAGCAGTGCATCGAGTTCATCGCAGACGACGAACAGGTGGAAGTCACGCCCAAGTCGCTACGCATGCGCAAAAAGGTGCTGCAGGCAAACCGTCGTCCCCGTCGCAGCCAAACGGTTGAAGCATAACGTTCGACGTACCAATAAGGCATTCCAGGCAGGGCGCGCCATACCGGCGTGCTCTGCTACGGTTAATAGCAGATGTCCGCACAACCGCACCTACCCTTTGGATCACCGCCAGCATCCACTGCATCGGCGGCGCTGCCCTCTACAGGCTTGAAACCGCAGGCCGCGTCGGCTGAAGTCGTTGGACCGGCACCTGCTCCTGTGTGGTTGCAGCGGCTGTCCCTAGGCGTGCTGGTCATCTTCTGCCTCTATCTCGGCTTGCTGATCGCCCTGCTGCCGTGGTGGACGGAGATGTGGGACCGCAACCCCATGCTGCTGCAGCACCCCGCGCTGCGTGCCTTTCTGATGCAGGGACCGGTACGAGGCCTGGTCAGCGGACTGGGCCTGCTCGACCTTTGGATCGGCATCTCGGAATTGCTCCACTACCGCGATTATCGGCGGTAAGCCTCTCGTGGGACTCAGTACGATAGATTCAAACGCATGAGAACGGCTCTGAGTTCGCTCTTGCTGCTGTCTGCTCCCTTGCTCATCGCGCAAGCTCCGGTGTCGTTGCACGACGGCCAGCAGGTCGTCCTGCACGGCACGCTTGCCTTGGAGCCTGCAGGCCGCTTGCAGTTTGTCACCTTGAAGACGACAGCAAGCTACGTGCCGATTTTCAAGGAAGAGGGCGGCAAAGACGTTCCTGGCGAGACACTGCACGAGATCAGCCTCGCTGGTTACGCCGACTACGGGCTACTCTACGCTCACCGCGGTCAACCGGTCACGGTCACCGGCAAACTGGCAACAGACGACGTCACCCCCTACTTCTGGCATGGCACACGTCTGCAGGCAAGCAGCATCCTTACGACGGGCGGTGTGGACCTCCGTGGCAAGGAGCGGGGAACATGGATCGCAGCGGACCTGGGGCTGTACCGCGCAAAGGTCACGCTGTCAGCGGATCTGGCTGCTCCGTGGCGCTACAGCATGGAGGGCAAGCCAGCCGAGGAGAAATACCTCTCGTGTAGCAGCAATGGTGGCGGCGACGTGGTGAACTGCTTTTGCGCTCAGGGCTTCCACCCGACCGAAGCGACGGCGTCCGTAAAAGACAAAGCCTGGCATGGACAGGTGATGGGCGACATGCGTATGGCCCAGTTCGGTGTGGGTGACGAGGCGCGTGCGGCAGAACTTTCCGTGACCTGCAGCCGCTGAGGTGCGAAGTGCTCCTTGAGTGGGAAAGCATCCAACGGAGCGATGCCGACCCGAAACCTGCACGACACGCCGCTGGAACAAGCTCCGCTGGCCTACGACAACGAAGAATTCCTTAGCAGCCCGGACGCGCGTATCCTGCGTATTCTGGCGGAGTACCAGGAACCCATGGCGCGCTTTCGCCGCGAGCGCATCCAGGACACCGTCGTGTTCTTCGG
Source organism: uncultured Terriglobus sp. (assembly GCA_964243585.1). Taxonomy (GTDB): domain Bacteria; phylum Acidobacteriota; class Terriglobia; order Terriglobales; family Acidobacteriaceae; genus Terriglobus. Next base: position 9,046 of record CAXTFT010000064.1, on the reverse strand, counting down.
CTCGGCTCGCTTTGCCTCGCTGGACAGCGCCGAACAGAAGATGGAGCTACTGGAGAACACGGGCAGTGCCGCCGTTGCACCACCGGAAGAGCAGCCTGCCAAGCCCGGCGATCCTGATGCGTCGGAATTGAGCCGCAAACGCGCGGAAACTGCCATGGAAATGGCGCGGTACTACGAGGATGCTCGTCGTCTCGCATACCTGCTGACGGACTGGGCCAAGGGCCTGCCCGGTCGAAGACGGCGTTTTGTAGTCACCAGTGGGGGCGGTCCGGGCATTATGGAAGCGGCCAATCGCGGAGCGTTCGAGGCTGGCGGCAAAACCATCGGCCTGAACATCGCGCTACCGTTTGAGCAGCGGCCAAACCCCTACATTACGCCTGCGCTTAACTTCCAATTTCATTACTTCTTTATGCGGAAGTTCTGGTTTGCGTATCTGGCCAAGGCGCTGGTGGTGTTTCCGGGCGGCTTTGGCACGCTGGATGAAATGTTTGAGTTACTTACCCTTGCGCAGACCCATAAGCTGACCGAGGAGATGACCATCATCATCTATGGCTCGACTTATTGGAAGGGCGTCATCGACTTGGACCTGCTGGCAGAGAAGGGTGCCATTGGTCTAAAGGACAAAGATATCTTCCGATTTGCCGACACACCGGAGGCAGCCTTCGCCATCCTGCGTGATGGCTTAGTAAAGTTCTGCACAGACTGCGCACCCGAAGAGCGTGTTCCTGAAGAACCCGCAGCATGCGCACAGCAGGAAATGGGGCCGGATATCTCCGGCACACGCGGCTAGCCAAGATCACTTAGGCCGTTTTGCGTAGCGATGTGACCTTGCTGCTGCGCTTCGAGTAGCCGGAACGCTTGCGCCAACCCATGGCGATATTGAAGGCGCGCCACAACACCTTGTGTCGTGGATGGTGGCCCATCTCGCGACGAATGTCGTCGTAGACAAAGCGTATCGCAGTGACACGATTGCCTTCTGCATGGGTGTAGACAGCCCCAAGCACGACAAGCGCAGCAACGACGAACAGCATCAAGTCGACAGCGGTCAAACCTTCAGACATGACATCTCCACGTAGGAAAAATACGTAGACACATTAGGGAGAAGGCTGAAACCCTTACAGGACAGGCGGCTTAGTTGGACCGCTCTTTGACTGAAGTATAAATCAGCTATGGATTTCTTAGAAGCCCTGACACTTATCACGCAGGGCAAATGGATATCACGTTCGGCGTATTTCCGGTGTAAACGTAGCCGTTCATAGCAGGTACCGACGGTGTCGAGACATATGAAACCAAACAGGCTGACGCACCGCGATGAGTAAGTGAATGAGTAACTAAGTGCAATGAGTAACAAGGTTGACGCAGTGCAGACCTGTGAAGGACTGCTCAACTTTACTCCGCATAGCTGCGGGTATCAGGGTCTGGTACCGTGCTGCCATGTGCGATGCGGCAGAAGACTTTGCGATGATGGAACCGCAGACACCGCCAAGGGTAGCTTTTTTCCCGGATTCGTGCCACGAGGTCAACGGTGTGGCGCACACCGCACGCAACTTTGTGGCGTATGCGCAGCGAAGCAGTCTGCCGTTCCTTTGTGTCCGTGCCGCGCTGCCGGGTATGCGGGGAGGTCCGGTGCAGCACACCGAAGGCGCCGTGAAGACGTTGGACCTGCCACGCAGCCGGGCGTCGATTCACATGGAAAAAGATCTCAGCTTCGACCCGCTGTTCTTCCGGCACGCGGCTACCATCGAACGCGCCCTGCGGGAATTCAAGCCGGATGTTATCCACATCACGGGTCCCAGCGAACTGGGCATCCTTGGCGCGTACTTCGCATGGAGGCTGGGCATACCGCTGGCAGCAAGCTGGCATACGAACGTGCATGAATATGCGGCGCGGCGCGCCACACGGCTGACACGCACCTTGCCTGCGACTGGCCGTTGGATCGAAGCTGGGGCGCTGCTTCTGACCGCACGCTTTTACCGCCTGGCACGCGTGCTATACGCGCCCAACGAGGAGCTGTGCGACCTGCTGCGGCAAAAGACGCAGCGTCCCTGCCACGTGATGCGTCGCGGTGTCGATACCGGGCTGTTCATGCCTGCCCGGCGTACGCGAGCCAATGATGATGGCACGCTGGTGCTGGGCTTTGTGGGCAGGCTATCGGTCGAGAAAAATGTCCTGCTGCTGCCGTTGATGGAACAGACGCTGCTTGCTGCGGGAGTAGGAAACGTTTGCTTTCTGATCGTCGGCCACGGTGAACAGGAGCAGCTGTTGCGCGATTCACTGAAAAGCGCGTACTTCATGGGCGTGCAGCGCGGCCAGTCATTGGCGCAGAGCTACGCGGACATGGACCTGTTCGTCTTTCCATCCGAGACAGACACCTTTGGCAACGTGGTTTTGGAGGCCCTGGCGAGTGGCGTGCCGGCTGCGGTCACCACCGGTGGCGGACCGAAGTACATCGTGCAGGATGGCGTCACCGGCATTGTGCGTGAAAGTTCGCGGCTTGCGGCTGCTGTGTGCGATTTGGTGCAGGACGGCGAGAAGTTAGCAGCCATGCGTGTGGCCGCACGCGCGTATGCGCTCGGCTGCCAGTGGGATGAAATCTTCGCTGGCGTGTATGAGGGTTATCGCGATCTGCGCCTGCTGGACGGGCCAGCCGTGTAAGGCCGCGTATGTCTGCCTTGCTGCAGAAGCGTCGTTCGCAGGCTTTCGCGTGCCAACCCGCCCTGAAGCAGATCCATGTCTACCACCAGTGCTGTGTTGGGTGGTAGCTCCGTTCGAAGCGAATCTGCAGAGTGCACTTCCATGACCTGCGGCAGATTGGAAGAAGCAGTGACCTGATTGGCAGAGACCATGTGAAGCGTCACAGGGTCCTGCGCGCCGCGCTGGCTGGCTCCCTGCGCCGGCGTCTCAGCCAGCAGGATACGACGCCCTGGAAAGCGATCCATGGCACCACGCAATAAGCGTAGCGTGTCCATCTGTGCGGGTGTCACTGCGCCAACATCCAAGCCAGCAATGCCGCGGCTCATCCAGAAGCGTAGTTCACCAGAGTTACCTGCAAGCCGCAGCAGGTCGACGCGTAACAGCACGTGCATGCGTCGGCTCGACGCTTCGCGCAGCAATGCATCCAGATCATCTTCGGTTCCGAACTTCGAATCAAACGGCAGCGTCATGCCCTTGTTGTTCGATGGAACTGAAGCGGCTGGCTGCAGGTCCGGCAGGATCATGCTGTCAGCACCCGCTTCGCTCATCACATCCATGCTTTCGGACACCTTGGTAAAAGTGGTGTCCTCGCCAAAGCGGATGAACGCCGTGTGCTTCCACCAGGCCTGCGAAGCAATGCCGTTCCCACGCCAGCCCGGATGCGCAAGCGTCTGCGCTCCTGAGACGAAACAACACAGCAGCAGGGTAATGCACGCGTAGCGACGCAGAGAGAGCATGCTCTAACGATAAACGGCGGCTGCTTGTTGGCTGCGAACGTGGAGGTACTCATGCTCCTAACCGCTCTTCGGCCATCATCCTGAAGCCTGCCCTGAGCTTGTCGAAGGACGAAGCGAAGGATTCCGCTACGGCTGGATCGGCAGTGTAGCCAGACTTTTCTTGCAGAAGTGCAAGCGATCGTGCGGGCGTCCAGAGTCACTCGGGATTCTTTGGTCGCTACGCTCGGTCAGGATGACGGGCTTTATGGAAAGGGCAAAGTGGCCTCAGGTCCTTGCCATCGCGCAACTTTGGCCTGATGAGAAAATAAGCCATGCTGCACCTCGCTGACGGAGCCAAACGCTTTGGCCATAAACTTCTGTTCGAAGGGGCCAACTGGCTCATCACGCCCGACGAGCGCACTGGCCTGGTGGGCGGCAACGGCACCGGCAAAAGCACCCTGCTGAAGGTGCTGGCGGGTGTGGAGCAGCTGGACGGCGGCAAGCTGAACCGCAGCAAGGGCCTGACCATCGGCTACTTGCCGCAGGACGGCCTTGTGATGCGCGGCAAGACCGTCTTTGATGAGTGTCTTTCGGTGTTCCACGAGGCGCTGGCCATGGATCGCGAGATGGATGACCTGAGCGACAAGCTGGCGCACTTCGAGTTCGGTACGCCGGAGTACGACGCCGTGGCCGACCGCTTCTCCCTGGTGAGCGACACCCTGCAGCAGCACGACCTGTACAACCTGGACGCGCAGGTGGGCGCGGTGCTGGGCGGCCTCGGCTTCTCAAAAGAAGACTGGACGCGCCAGACCGACGAGTTCTCCGGCGGTTGGCAGATGCGCATCGCGCTGGCGAAGCTGCTGCTGGAGAAGCCTTCGCTGCTCTTGCTGGACGAGCCGACAAACCATCTCGATCTCGAAACGCGCAACTGGCTTGAGGACTACCTCCGCAACTATCCGCGCGCCTTCATCCTCATCTCGCACGACCGTTATTTTCTCGACGTGACCGTCAGCAAGATTACGGAGGTGTGGAACAAGCGTGTGTGGTTCTACACGGGTGGATACGAGAAATATGTCAAGCAGAAGACAGAGCGGCGCGAGCAGTTAGCCAAGGATTACGCTTCGCAGCGCGACCGCATCGAGCAGCTTGAGGCCTTTATCAATCGTTTTCGCTACCAGGCGACCAAGGCCAAGCAGGTGCAGAGCCGCATCAAGGAACTCGACAAGATCGACCGTATCGAAGTGCCGGAGGATGAGGAGACCATCCACTTCAGCTTCCCGCAGCCGCCCGCGAGCGGACGCCTCGTGTGTGAAGTCAGCGGCCTGGGCAAGCGCTACGAGCCGAAGCAGATCCTTAGCAAGGTTAACTTCACGATTGAGCGTGGCGACCGCATTGCGCTGGTGGGACCGAATGGCGCGGGTAAGTCCACGCTGATCCGCATGCTCTCGGAGATGGAAGAGCCGACCATCGGCACGGTGCGCTACGGCCATAATGTACTGGCGGATTACTTTGCGCAGGACCAGTACAAGGTGCTGGACCCGAACGCGAAGATGCTGGAAGACATCAGCAGTGCCGCGCCCAAGGTGCCAACGACGGAATTGCGCAACCTGTTGGGTGCCTTCCTCTTCGTGGGCGATGATGTCTTCAAGACGCTTGGCGTGCTGAGTGGTGGTGAGCGCAACCGGTACGCGCTGGCACGCATGCTGGTCAGCCCCGCCAACTTCATCCTGCTGGACGAGCCGACGAACCACCTCGACCTGCGCGCCAAAGACGTGCTGCTGGAAGCCATTCGCGCCTTTACCGGCACGGTGCTGTTCGTGTCGCACGATCGTTACTTTATTGACGGCCTTGCAACGCGTGTCTTTGAGTGTGAACACGGTGGCGTACAGGTGTTTCCTGGCAACTACGAGGACTACCTCTGGCGCAAGAACGGCGGCCCGGACCAGTTGCAGCAGGCTGCCATGGAGATGCAGCGCGCGCACGTCCCGGTGGTCGAATCGCCGCCCGCAATCATTTCTGCGGTAGCAACACCCGCAGTGGCCAATATCAAGAAGGTCAACCCGATCAAGCTGAAGCAGATGCAGGATCGCGTGCGTTTTGCCGAGGACGAAATGCCGCGTATGGAAGACCGCATCTCCGCGCTGGAGGCATCGCTGGGGAACTTTACCTCTGCCGAAGAAAGCCAGCGGCAGTCCGCGGAGCTTGCCACCCTGAGGCGAGAGCACGAGTCGCTGATGAGCGAGTGGGAAGAGATGTCAACGCAACTGGAAGAGCAGGGCGCGACTGTCTAACGCGATTCTTGGGGTGGCCCGTACATGCGCGAGGCGAAGGTACGGGTTCCGCAAGAGTCTCGCTCGTCCAATGCGCGGAATGAAGGAGCCCATGATGACGTGGGGCGATGTACAGCACGGTCTTCCGGTATCTTGGACCTGTTCCGCAGAAGAGGCCAGCCATGTCCGACGAGATCACGCCACAGGCAAAACCCATCGCAACCACCGGCGAGCCGGAATGGTTTCCGCCATCGCAGGATGACGACATCGTCCCGTCACAGAAGCACGACTCACCGGTCAGGCACGTCTTCTACGGCGAGGAAGGCCTCCGCGCGGGCTGGTCGCTGCTGGTCTTCCTGGGGCTCGCCTTTCTGATCGGGTACGTGTGCATCACGGTGCTGAAGCACGTGGCACCAGGAGGTGGTGTAAGGCACCACGGTGACACTCCAGCGCTGCAGACGATTGTTGGCGAAGCCGTCCAGTTTCTGTCGCCGGCACTCGCCGCCCTTATCATGACGCGCATTGAGAAGCGGCGCTTTGCACAGTACGGGCTTGGTTCCATCCGTCCTGGGCAGTTCAGCGTCGGCCTGCTTTGGGGGCTGGGCGCGTTGTCGCTGCTGGTCGGCCTGCTTTGGAAGACGGGTCTTCTGGTCTTCGCCGGGCTGCTGATCCATGGCGCACCCATCGTGGAGTGGGGGCTGGTATGGGCGGTCGCATTCCTGCTGGTCGGCCTGTCGGAGGAGTACCTGACGCGTGCCTACGTCCAGTTCACACTAGCGCGGGGCGTTGCCGGGATCGGGAAGGCGCTTGGCATGGGCGAGCGCAGCCGTAAAACGCTTGGCTTCTGGGTGGCTGCGCTGTTTTTCTCGTTCCTGTTCGGTCTTGGTCATAAGAGCAACCCCGGCGAATCGCCCGTGGGACTGTGGGCGGCCGGGCTGATCGGCATGGTCTTCTGCTTCAGCCTGTGGCGCACCGGGTCGTTGTGGTGGGCGGTCGGCATGCACGCAGCTTGGGACTGGTCAGAGTCGTTCCTGTACGGCGTGGCCGACAGTGGACAGATGGTGCAGCACCACCTTGAGGCGACGCATCCACAGGGCAGGGTGCTGTTGAGCGGTGGCGCAACCGGACCGGAAGGCAGCCTGTACGTGCTTGGCATCATTGTCCTCTTGCTGATCGGCATTGCGCTCACGCTTCGTTCGCAGCGCGGCTCCGCGTCTCAGCCTGAGACATGGAACACCGGCACGTCTGCCTGAGCGACGCCCCACGCTGAGGCATAATCAAAGCCATGGCGGGTCTGTGGCAATCGGCAAACTGGAGCGAGCGGCTCGCGGAACTGGAAGCAAGTGAGCCGGAGTTGAAAGAGGCTCCGCTGCGGCGTGACGTGCGATCGCTGGGAACGCTGCTGGGCGAGGTGTTGCGCGAGCAGGTGGGCGACGACCTTTTTGAGCAGGTAGAGACGCTGCGAAGGCTTGCCAGCGAGCGGCGACAAGCGGAGTTCGAGGGCGACAGCGCGCGTGCTGCAAGCGCACTGCAACAAGCCTTGCTGCTGGTGCATACGCTGCCGGTCAACCGCGCCTACCAGCTTGCACGCGGCTTCGGTTTCTACTTCGAACTCATCAATCTTGCAGAGACAAATCACCGCAAGCGCCGCCGTCTTGCAGGCAGTCTACGCAGCGGTGCGGAGCCCCAGCGCGGCAGCCTGCAGGGCACCCTGCGGCGCATGCGGCTTGCCGGCTACACGGCAGACGAAGCGATGGATCTGCTGCGTCATATCTGCATTACGCCGGTGTTTACCGCACATCCGACGGAGGTTGCGCGCCGCTCCGTCATCAGCAAACGCCGCCGCATCGCATCGCTGTTGGAAGAACTCGACAGCATACCGCTGACGGACGACGCGATCACGGAACTCGAGGCAAACCTGCTGACGGAGATCACCGGCCTGTGGCAAACCGACGATGTACGGCTGCAGCGGCCCGCTGTGATCGACGAAGTTCGCATGGGTCTGGACTACTTCAACGACTCCATCTTTGAGACGCTACCTACCTTGTACGCTGAGGTGAGCAATGCGTTCGAAAAGGAGTTTGGGCTTAGCCTCACACTGCCCGATCTGCCCACCCTGGTCAGCTTTGGATCCTGGATCGGCGGGGACCGCGACGGCAATCCCTTTGTGACACCGCAAGTCACGCGCGAAGCTCTGCGGATTGCGCGTGACGTACTCTTCACCCATTACCGTCTGCGCCTGACGAATGCGCTGCAGCAGATTTCCTCATCGACGCAGCAGGCGGGTGTCAGCGCAGAGCTTGCAAGCGCAGTCGACGCATACGTCGCGCAGATACCACTGGCAGGCACGCAGCTTCGCGAGCGCTTCTTATGTGAACAACTGCGCGTGATGCTGACCTGCATGACCCTGCGGCTGGGTGGGACCAGCGATGTGTTGACTCCTCCCGCCGATGCGGAGCGCCTGCCAGCTTACGGATCTCCTGAAGAACTGCTGCACGACCTCCACCTGTTGCGCGCATCGCTGATGAGCAATCGCGGCGAACGCATTGCACGCAGCATCGTCGATCCACTCATCGTCGAGGTGCGCACCTATGGCCTGCACCTGCAGACGCTGGACATACGCCAGCATGCAACGGTCCACGCTACTGCTGTGCAGGAGGTAAGCGCATGGCGTACGGATGGTTCACTTCCTTCACCAGTTTCACCCATGACGGCAGAGGTCATCGATACCTTCCGTACCATTGCCATGGTGAAGCGGTCCGGCGACCCGCGCAGCATACGGCAATACGTCATTTCCGGCGCTGCCGGAGTAGAAGATGTCCTGCGCACGCTCTGGCTGGCGCGCCTGGGCGGCGTCACGCCCGAGCGCACGGAGCATGATGCGGGTCTCTTGATCGCGCCGCTGTTCGAGACGATTGAAGACCTGCAGAATGCGCCGGTCATCTGCCGTGAACTTTGGACCTCACCCGCATACCAGCCGCTGCTGGAGAGTTGGGGCCGCACGCAGGAAGTGATGCTTGGCTATTCTGACTCCAACAAGGACGGCGGCATGATCGCGTCCACATGGGAGGTTTGGAAGGCGCACCGCGCGCTGCATGAAGTGGCACGTGCATGCAACGTGCACCTGCGCCTCTTCCATGGCCGAGGCGGTACCGTCGGGCGCGGTGGCGGACCGACGCACCGCGCCATCTACGCGCAGCCGCTGGACAGCTTCAACGGCAATCTCCGCATCACCGAGCAGGGCGAGGTGCTCAACTTCAAATACAGCGACGTGGTGCTGGCCGAGCGCAATCTTGAGCTGATGATTGCCGCGTCGCTCGATGCGATTGCGCGGCCCGACCTGCGCGCCTGCGGCGGCTGCAACAC
>CAXTFT010000063.1:15336-18894 GCA_964243585.1 uncultured Terriglobus sp. | reverse complement strand
CTGCCGCTGCAGCCTGCCGATACACATCGCGCCGCAGGCCCAGTTTGCCGCCGGTCACGATCGTCTGCTGCACAAAGGCACCCTCTTCGCCGCCATGGTAGCTGCCGCCGCGAATGTGTTCGCCGCTATAGCCAACAGTTGGGTTGGGTGGCAATCCCGCCTGCCGCCCCAGTTGTTCGCTGCGGTCCCCTGCCGCGGCAGCCTGCTTCAGCGTGGGGTTGTTCTGCGCGGCGGCGCTTTCAAATTGCTGCAGCGACAGCGCCTCGCGGCCGCTCACCTCCTGCAACAGGTCCGGTGCCGGAACGTCGCTGCCGGTGTGCTGCGACTGGTTCTCCGCCTCCTGCAGATGCGTGGTGTCACGGGTAAGGGAACGCGAATCCTGCGGTGCAATGTCAGCCTGTCGCTGCTGCTGCGCCTCGGAGTTCTGCAGGCTCTTCGCCGCTGCATCTGCGGCCTTGTTGCCCTGCAGGGGAGCCACTGTCTTCGGCACAACCCGGTCGCCACCGGGCGCCTTGCCGTGGTCCATTTGCATGCCGGGCATGTCACCCATCTGTGCCACGGCTGCGGAAGACAGCAGACAGGCCACGGCAAAGATTGGCACCTTCAGGAAGACAGATTTCATGCTGACCTCCCATGGCTGCCCAGCAGCTGCGCGTAAGGATCGTTCGTGCGCTTGGCTTCGCGCATCTTGCCCAAAACTGTTTCATACAGCTCTGGTGGCAGCACGCGGATGAACGTCATCATGCCCTGCATGCTGCTGCTCCAGCCGGGGCGCAGGCCATAGTTTTCCGGCATGGCCAGCAGGGGGGTGTGCTCCATGTTCATCATGGGGCCTTCCATGTAGCCGTCCTGCGGAAAGTTCGGCACGTTGCTGGCATTGGGTGCAATATTGCGGTTCTGCGCGTTCATGGCCTTGTCGCTCATGTCCATGCTCATCATGCCCTGCATCTGCTCCGGGCTGGTAGCGGGTGCGCCGGGAGCCATGCTACTGTCCATCGCCATCATGGCGGCCATCGTCTTTCGCTGCGACAGCGCACCGTTTGTGGTCGGTGTGCCGGTTACGCCGGAACTCATCTGGTTCATCATGTGGTGCGGCATGTGGCAGTGCAGCATCCAGTCGCCCGGATTGTTTGCGACAAACTCCACATCGCGCGCCTGCCCTACGCCGACCAGCGCCGTGTTGCCGGGCCACCAGGCCGTCTCCGGTATGCGGCCGCCTTCGGTTCCCGTGGTCTGAAAGGTATGGCCGTGCACGTGGATGGGGTGGTGGTCCATGCCCAGGTTGATCATGCGAAGGCGTACGCGGTCACCCTGGCGCACGATGAGCGGAGTCGCCGCAGGCCCGGCCTTGCCATTGATCAGGAGCCAGTTGAACTCCATCTCCATGGTGTTGGGCACCGTGTTGTTGGGTAAGACGGCGTACTCCTGAAAGTGCAGCACGTAATCCTTGTCGCAGTGCGGCTGGTACGGCACGCGCGGATGCATGATGAACGCGCCCAGCATGCCCGCCATCTCCTGCATGGCCATGTGCGAGTGGTAAAAGTACGTGCCCGTTTGGTGGATGTCGAACTCGTACGTGAAGCGTTCGCCGGGGCGTGTGGGCTCCTGGCTGATGCCCGGCATGCCGTCGTACCCGATCTGGTCTTCAAACCCATGCCAATGGATCGAACACGGCTCCGGCAACTGGTTTTCGAAGATCACGCGAATGTGATCGCCCTCAGTCACCTGGAATGTTGGTCCTGGCGCGGAACCGTTGAAACCCCAAACGTCGATGCTCTTGTTCGGCGCGATTTGCTGCTTTACCACCTGTGCGACCAGGTGGAAGACCTTCACGCTTCCATCCAGGGTGAAGGGCATATCGCCTACTTCGGTCGTGATGACCGGAGCAGTCGTATGTGGTACGTGCGCCACATGCTTTGTACGGGAGGTCGAAGCGGCGTTCGCCAGGAGGGCAGGAGCGGCAAAAAGACCTGCACCCAGGCCCATGGCGCGCTGCAAAAAGCTGCGTCTATTACTCACAAGAAATCCTTTGCGTTATCTTGTTTTACGAAGTGCAGTGGCGGCTTGAGCCACTGCAGGAGTCGCAAACAACACTCAGATACGCAAAGGATGGACGAGCAAAACGGGACCGCTCAGGAGGGGCCGCGACCCATGCGGGAGACGAATGCTCCGGCTGACAGGGACAGAATTCTGCAAGAAGGAAGTTCCCGCCACAGGCGTTTGAGCAGGACCTTCTTTTTGTTCGCTGCTTTTCCAGGAGGTGTCCCGCGGGGAGGTACACGTGACGTGCTCGCAACCTGCAGGATTGTGGGTGTCGGCCATTGCACTCTGTGCGGTCAACGCGGCGGATACGTCCGCAGCTTCGACTGACATTTGCATTCCTGGCTGCATCGTCATCTGCAACCCAGCCATTGACGCGCTTGGGACACAACAGGGCATAGCCACTGCAAACGGTACCAGGCCGGCAGAAAGCAATAGCAAAACAAGCGCGATGTGGAGCAATCTTCGCAAAAGGAACCTGCCAGCATAGGATGCGCCCGCGGGCAGGACCGATGCAGTGGCACCGTGACGAACAGATCCCGATGTGCTGCGTACTGGTTAGCTCTTTGCTATGCCACGCCACCATCCGACTGCAGAATCAAGCGCAGCGACTTGGCGGCGCGGTCCAGCGCGGTACGGTCGTCGGTGCCGAGTTCCGCAAGCCGTTCGGCCAGCCAGTCTGCCCGTCGTTCACTCACCGTACGCAGGTAGGTTGTGCCGCTTCGCGTGACCGAAAGACCGATGCGTCGCTTGTCGGCATCGGCTTTTGCATCGTTGCGCTGCACATAACCAAGCTGCATCAGTCGCTTGACGTGCGCGCTCATGGCGGGACGGCTCATCTGCTCCATGTCGGCCAGTTCTGAAACTCCGAGGCCTGGCTCTTCCCGAAGGGTTCCAAGCAGCTGTGCATCCAGCGACGAACTGCCGCCACGCTGTGCTTCCCGGCGAAGATGCCGGCTCAACCTGAGGATGGAAGGTCTGAGTTCCGCTGCCAGTTTGGCAGTTCTGCTAGAAAAGTTCTTTGCTGCGGGTCCTGTTGCCTTGTGCATGCTTCTGTCCTGCTCCCAACAGCTGTCGAGCCAGCGTTTGCTTCTCTCGAGAGCCCAACACACACTACATGCCGTGGCAGCAGGTTGGCAATCAAAGCGGATGAATCGACGATGAAGTTTTGCTGCGCCTTGCGCATCCTGGCGCACGCATTGACGGCCATGGGAGCGCGAAGCCACTCACCGTCGGAACGTCTCATCTGACTGCATAGGAGTTCCACAATGGCTGATGCGACCGACAAGACAATCAACACCACCGTGCCAGAGCCACGCGGTTTTGGCGAACACGCACGCGGTCTGGCGGGTGAGTATGCCCATGAGCAGGGCTGGCAGCTGAACGAGGACGAGCGCCGCAAGCAGCCCGAAGGCAAACAAAACACAGATGGCGGTACGGATTACGAGTACGGTGCCCAGGACTTTGGGGACGAGCCGGTCGATAACGATTTCGATGTCGTGAACTTTGTACCGGTCC
>CAXTFT010000063.1:11062-15326 GCA_964243585.1 uncultured Terriglobus sp. | reverse complement strand
GAGCCGGTCGATACCGCCGGCCTGGCCTCCGAGGACCAAGTTGCAAAGGCGCGCGAAGCGCTTAAGGAAGGGGATTAGGTTATGTCAGAAGTCGCAAAGGAGCAAAGCAGGTTGCATGGCAAGGCACTGAGTGAAGTCGTGAAGGCGGAACACGCGGACGCTGTCCCGGGGAGCGATGCTGCGCACGCCCACTCGCACGCAGCACATCTGGATGTGCAGGGTGAGGTCCATACCTCTTCAGAAGGCTATGGCAAGCAGGGCAGGGAACCCGGAGCCGTGAACCAGCCGCCGCAGGATCCGGCGCGCAGCGGCAAAACGCACGTCCGCGAGTAGAGGCTCAGGGGGTGGTGTTACCGGCGCCACCCTCTTAGAGCGTGCGTCCAGGCCAGGCTTCGGCTATCCTCACGGCATGCATCTCCGCATCGGATCACGCGGCTCACGGTTGGCGCTTTGGCAGTCGAACTATATCGCTTCCCGGCTCCGCAGCCTTGGCCATACCGTTGAAGTGAGCGTCATCCGCACAACGGGCGACCGTATGCAGGACCCAGCCTTTGCGGCCACGATCACCGGGCCGGACGGCAGGATTCCTGCAAGCCTCGACGGGAAAGGCATCTTCATCAAGGAGATTGAGGAAGCGCTGGAGGCGGGTGCAATTGACCTTGCAGTGCATTCTCTGAAAGATCTTCCAACACAGCTTGATCCGCGTTTTACCATTGCCGCCATCCCCGCAAGAGCGGATCCGCGTGATGCATTACTCTGCCCGGACTGGCTGCAGTTGCACACACTGCCTATCAACGCGCGCATCGGGACCACTTCGCCGCGGCGCATTGCGCAGTTGCGGGCGCACAATCCAGGGTTCCAGTTTGTCGCAATCCGGGGCAACATTGACACGCGAATTCGAAAGCTGGCGCGGGGGGACTGCGACGCCCTTGTGCTCGCCTGTGCCGGAATTGACCGCCTGGGCGGACAGATCCTGAAGCCGGTGGAATTGCACCCGGACCACCCTGAATTTGGCAATGCGATGCACATGGAGTGCATCACGCATCCTGGACAGGATGGCGAATCGCCTGAAACGGCCACTCAGGAAGATATTCCGGGTCAGATCGACTGGATTCGCGAAAGGTTTGACCCGGAGACGCTCTGCCCGGCCCCAGGACAAGGTGCGCTGGCCGTCGAAACCCGGTCCGACGCTGCCGAAATCCTTGCGGCGGTGCGGCCGCTTGACGACGCGCAAACACGCTTCGCCGTGGAAGCCGAGCGGGCGCTCCTGCACGCCCTGGGCGGCGGGTGCTCCCTTCCAGTGGGCGCATTGTGCACGCAGGAAGCATCGGGCGCGAAACTGCACAGCGTGGTGACTTCGCCCGACGGTGAGGGTATGGCGACGGTAACCGTTTTCGCAAAGCAGGGTGAAATAGCAGAGCAGCTGGGTGCCCGTGCCGCCGCCGACCTTCTGGCACAGGGCGCGCGCGAGTTGCTGGCGGGCGACTTTGCCATGGCAGATGCGGAGTAAGCGTCGGTGAACATGGCGGACCGTTACGGCAATGGCAAGCCGCCGCGCGTGCTGGTAACGCGGGCTCCTCACCAGGCGTCTGCCCTTGGCGACGCGCTGGTTGCGCATGGCCTGCGTGTCGCATCGGTCGCAACCATCACCCTTGCACCTCCTACCGACGACTACGCAATGCTGGACCGCGAAATCACACGTCTGGACGAGTACGACTGGCTGCTGTTTACCTCAGCCAATGCCGTGGCAGTGTTCGCGGAACGGCTTGAGGATGAGAGCGTCCCACTGAGTTGCGGCATCGCCAGCATCGGTGCAGCCACCAGCAAGGCCCTGCGCGATGCCGGTTTTCCAGTGCGTCTGCAGGCTCCCACTGCGGTCGCGGAGTCGCTGGCAAAAGCCTTGGCACCCCACGCAAAAGGCACACGCATGCTGCTGGTGCGCGCCGAGTCAGGACGTGATGTCCTGATCGAACAGCTTACAGAGGCCGGTGCGGAGGTCACACTGGCACCCGCTTACCAGACCGTGATCCCGCCGGAGTCCGTTGAGCGCCTGCGCCGTGAACTGCCTACCGTCGATGCTGTGACGTTTACCAGTTCCTCGTCCGTCGCTAATTTCTTTTCCTTGCTGCAGGCGAGTGGCCTGGCTCTACCGCCCACCGTTGTACTTGCTTCGATCGGGCCGGTCACATCGGCTACGCTTCGGGATCATGGACACAGGCCAAGTATCCAGGCTTGTGAGCCAAGCGTTGCGGCACTAGCCAGCGCGGTTTCAACCGCTCTCCGCAACCGGTAGCAGGACTACCGGCTGCGGCAGCAACTATCGGACGAACAGGTCTTTGATCTTCTGCAGGATCACGTCGCGGCTGATGTCGCTGATTGCCTCGGTAAGCGGCAGTTGCTTGGGGCAGGCCTGCACGCAGTTCTGCGCGTAACCGCATTCCTGCACGCCTCCGTCGCCAGCCAGCGCGCGCAGCCGCTCTTCCTTCAAGACGGAGCCGCTGGGGTCCATGTTGAATAGCCGCGCCTGCGCAATGGTGGCCGCGCCCACGAAGTTGGTGTCGTCGTTGAACTGCGGGCACACCTCCATGCAAATGGTGCAGCTGATGCAGTTCGACAGCGGGTAACGCGCTTCCTGGATCTGCGGAAACTGCTTCGGCCCCGGTCCCAGGTCGTAGCTACCGTCGACGGGCACCCACGCCTTTACGGCCTTCAGGTTCTCGAACAGTACGCTGCGGTCTACCGCAAGGTCGCGCACCACAGGGAACTTCGATAGAGGGGCCAGCGTGATGGTGTCGCTCTTTGACTCCGCCAGCAGCTTGTCGACGAGGGCGGAACACGCCATGCGGGCCTTGCCATTGATCAGCATGGCGCACGAGCCGCAGATCTCCTCCAGGCAGTTGGCGTCGTACGCAATCGCGGTCGATTCCGCGCCGCTCGCGTTGACCGGCTCCATGGCAATGTCGCCCAGCACGCTGGTAATGTTCATGCCCTTGCGATACGGCAGCTCAAACACCTCCGTGCGCGCGGGCGCATCGGGGTTCGCCTGCCGCTTGATGGAAACCTTGTAGCTGGTGCCCTTGTAAGGCTCAGCCTTTGTACCGCCGTGGCCGTTCTTTGTCTTGGTCGCCATCTGATTCCTCGCTTAGCTGCTCTCCGACACTCTTACGGAGGAGCGGTCTTCGGTCGCTTTACATAGTTCGACAATCTTTGGGAGCCAGTCTTGCGCTTCCATCTGGTAAGGAGCCAGGGTCGCCTCCCATTGCTTATTCACGGTCAGAGAGTATCCACCTAACTCATTCCAGCTTCGTGTTTCGGTATGTCCTCTTGCTTCAAGAAGTGCGGCTGCCTGGCGGTAAGTCATCGCATAGAGAGCTGGCGCCACGCTGGATACATTCCACGCGTACACCATCAGAAGATTCGGAATGGTTTCGTATTTCCGGTGAACTCCGAATCGTGCTGTTTCATTTGCCTTCAACTGGATCGGGCAGGCGTAGAACTCTCCTTCGTCAACTCGATCAAGGTACGCGATCAGGTCGATACCTCGGTCTCGAAGCGGGGTCGCAACCTCAACGCCGCCAGCGAGTAGCTGCGAAATTAGGTAATGCCGTCCTGCCAACTCCGTAACTTGAGTATCTTTCGTCATTAGGCGGTCGCGTCATACCGGCGCGGCCGTGGCTTGATCCACGACGTATCCACGTCGTCATAGCCGATGATCGGCTGGTTATTCGCCGAGTCATAGCTGGCCATGGTCGTCTTCAGAAACTGCTCGTCGTTGCGCTCGGTGAAGTCCGGCTTGTAGTGTGCGCCGCGGCTTTCGTCGCGCTTTTCCGCACCCTGCACCATCACGCGGGCCAGTTGCAGCATGTTATACAGCTGCCGCGTAAAGGCGAAGCTGGTGTTGGCCCACTGGCTCTTGTCGCCCAGGTTGATGCACTTGTAGCGTTCCAGCAGTTCGACGATCTTGTTGTCCGCCTCGCGCAGGCCGCTGTTGTAGCGGATGATTGTGGCGTGCCGCGTCATGGTCTCGCCCAATTCGCGCCACAGCTTGAACGGGTTCTCCTTGCCGGGGCTGCTCAGCAGGACGTTGTTCTTCTCCATCTGCCGAACCTTCTCCGACGCATGGCCGCCGTCACCCTGCTGCGCAGGCAGGCTCTTCGCGTAGGCCATCGCATTCGGGCCCGCCGTAAAGCCGCCGTGGATGCAGCTGAGCAGAGAATTCGCACCCAGCCGGTTCGCGCCATGGATGGAGTAGTCCGCCTCACCC
>CAXTFT010000063.1:1644-11052 GCA_964243585.1 uncultured Terriglobus sp. | reverse complement strand
CCCCCGCCGCAAACACGCCGGGGACGTTGGTCATCTGGTCGAAATCGACCCACATGCCGCCCATGGTGTAGTGCACGCCGGGAAAGATCTTCATGGGCACCTCGTGCGGATCGTCGCCGACGAACTTCTCGTAGATCTCGAGAATGCCTTCGATCTTCCGCTCCAGCGTGGCTCGGTCGATGTGCGATACGTCGAGGTACACCTGCGGCTGGCCGTCGATGCCTAGCTCATGCTCGTAGACGATCTTGTGGATGGCGCGCGTCGCAATGTCGCGCGGCACCAGGTTGCCGTACTTGGGGTACCACTCCTCGAGGAAGTAGAAGCGCTCGTCCTCGGGGATGTTCTGGCCCGGACGCGTGTCGCCCTGCTTCTTGGGCACCCACACGCGGCCACCCTCGCCACGGGCGCTCTCAGACATAAGCCGCAGCTTGTCTTCGCCGGGAATGGCGGTGGGGTGTACCTGGATGAACTCGCCATTGGCGTAGTACGCGCCCTGCTGGTACAGCGCGCTTTGCGCCGAACCGGTGCAGACGACGGAGTTGGTGCTTTTGCCGAAGATGGCACCATTACCGCCGGTGCAGATGATGACCGCGTCCGCCGGAAAGGTGCGCACTTCCATGGAGCGCAGGTCCATCGCGCAGATGCCGCGGCATACGCCGCTACCGTCCAGCACGGACGACAGGAACTCCCACCCCTCGTACTTGGTGACCTTACCCTCGCTCTCAAAGCGGCGCACCTGCTCATCCAGCGCGTACAGCAGTTGCTGGCCGGTGGTGGCACCCGCAAAGGCGGTGCGGTGGTACAGCGTGCCGCCGAAGCGGCGGAAGTCGAGCAGACCCTCAGCGGTGCGGTTGAATGGCACGCCCATGCGGTCCAAGAGGTCGATGATGGCCGGGCCCTGCGCGGTCATCTGCTTGACGGGGCTCTGGTTGGCCAGGAAGTCGCCGCCAAAGACGGTGTCGTCGAAGTGCTTATCGACGTTGTCGCCCTCGCCCTTCAGGTTCTTGGCCGCGTTAATGCCGCCCTGCGCGCACACGGAGTGCGAGCGCTTGACCGGCACGATGGAAAACAGGTCCACCTTACCGCCCGCCTCGGCGATCTTGATCACGGCGGAAAGACCGGCAAGGCCGCCGCCTACGACGATGATGCGTGGAGTTGTTGTTGCTGCCATTCTGTTCCTTCTTCTGGCTTAGTAGAAAATCTGGAGCACGATCATGCTGAATATGGATAGGGCAAAACCCGAACCTAAGATCACCCATCCAGTTGTCACTTGCCTACCTAATGGATTAGTCGGAAACATCAGCTTGTAACGCTCGAACACCCCGTAAGACTGACCGAGTGGACCTACCGCATAGCTAGGAACTTTCTGATCTGGCCCGTTTGCCTCATTGTTGATCATTCGGATCATCTTGCGGTAGGTCACTGTTCCGTAGATCGGGGCCGCAACCCCCATAACTAGCAATCCTCCAAAAAAGCCGATTAGCGGAGCCCACTCTTCAGCCGATGACGAGACTATAGTCACTTACTGCTGCGGTAACGGACTCGGCTGAACCGGCTGCCCGGCGCTGTCGTTCTGTAGCTGCCCATTGCTACCCTGCGGCAAGCCGTTGTCTGTCGGGTACTGTGCACCAGCCGGAGCTTGCATACCCGCACCAACCGCAGGCATGACAACGCCCTCGGGCTGTGCAGGCATGACATCGACAGGCGAATAAGGCCGCGCATAAGCGACCCAAAAAATCGAAACCAGACCCATCGCGCAGAGCGCGGTTCCAACCGCGCCGCAGACATAGGCTGACTTCTTGCGCGCATTATCCCCGGGCGTGATGCCCCACTTGGCCGCGAACAGCCAGATACCGTAGGCAAAGTGGAAGCAGGTCGCGATCATGGCGATGACGTAGATCGCCATCATCCACGGATTCAGCAGTTCGTACTGCACCTTGGCGTAGGCAAGCCCGGGATGCTCCGGCAGACTGACACCTGCGAACCGCTGCCGCCATACATGCTGAATGATGTAGGCAAAGGCAATCAGGCCGCTGACACGCTGCCACACGTACATCCAGTTACCCGCCCACGGATACACATTGACGCTGGCACGGCCACGGAAGGCAATGTACACGCCGTATAGCGCGTGGAAGCTGAGCGGGATGAAAATGAACGCCCACTCCAGCACGCGGACGAGCGGCAAGCCATTCAGGAACTTGACCTGCTGTGCGTAGGCAAGCGGCCCATGCACCACTTCAAAGTTCGAGATGATGTGTTCGACCAGGAACGCGCCGATAGGGATGATGCCCGACAGCGAATGTAGCTTGCGCAGCAAAAAGCTGTTGCCCTGCCCTGCGCGCAGCGGCTGCACGCCCTTGCGGCGGGTGGAATTATCCGGTGGTGCAAACCCTGCGACTGCGCCCATGCGTACGCGCTCCTTGCGTCTTGCCTGATCCTATCGATAAAGGTTTACAGCCCCTCAGCAGGAATCAAGCCACGCCACAGTATCCGGCCCGGTGAAAAGGGCAGTCAACGCCAGCGCTCCAAGCTGTTCGATTAGCGCATCTTTGTGCGATGAACGAGTCAGCACGGTCGCCACTGCCATAGCAGCGCGCGCAGGGCCCGGCCCCGATGACTTACCCGCAGGCGATCTTCAGGGATCACTTCTGACATGACACGGTTCAGTTCCGGAACAAAGAAAAGTGGATCGTAGCCAAAGCCACCGGGCAGGCCCGGCTCGGATTGCAGTTCACCCTCCAGCTTGCCGAAGCTGACCTGCTCTACGCTGCCATCCATCGCCAAGGCCAGCGCGCACCGGTAGCGCGCACGGCGGTCGGTTTGCTCCAGCATGGTGAGCAGCAAGGCTTCGTTATTATCGGCATCCAGATTCTTGACACCCCCGGATCCGAAACCCAGGTCTGCTGCATACCGTGCGGAGCGAACCCCTGGCTTGCCATCCAGGGCGTTCACCTCCAGGCCGGAATCGTCCGCCAGAACCCACATGCCAGGCGCCAGCTGCGAGTAGTACGCAGCCTTCAGCCGCGCGTTGGCTTCGAAGGTGTCGCCGGTTTCCTCCGGTGCGGAAGTACTGTCCATGCCGGGAAGCGGCTCAAGCGTCACACCGGCCACGCCTGCCTCTGACGCAGCAAAGCGAAAGTCGCGCAGCTTACCCGCATTCGTTGTGGCCACATAGACTGTCATTTGGTTAGCAGAAGACCGTGCCGTGTGGGGCAGGGTAAACCGCGGGATACCGCACTCCATGAGCGATCAACGAGTCGATCTCTGCGACTGGGCGGATGCCGCCGCGCGCGCCGGAAGCCGTGCAGTTCAGCGCTGCCGCGGCGCAGGCGAAGCCCAGCTGACGATCAAGTTCCCACCCCTGTAATAGCGCATAGATGTAGGCTGCATGGAACATATCGCCCGCACCGGTCGTGTCCACCACCGGCACGTGGTATGCAGGTTTGTACCGGAACTGCTGCCCATCCCACGCCAACACGCCGTCCGGTCCTAGCGTAGCCGCGGTAATCACGCTGCCGTAGGCGCTGTGCATGTGCTGCAGCGCTTTCTCGAGATCGTGAATGCCGGTCAGCCGGGCGGGGAAGTCCCGCGACACGATTAGGTGGTCGATCAGCGGCAGCAGGTCTTCCACACCGGTATAGATCTCGTCCAGGTCAGCGATTACTGGAGTACCTGCCTCGCGCGCCCAGCGTGCCGCCGTGGTGGCAGCGGCTGTGTCGAAGCCGTCTACGTGCAGCGCGCGTGCCTTCTGAATCCATTCCTGCCGCAGATCGGCGGGATCAATGCGCAGCCGTTCATCACGCTTTAGCAGCACGGTTCGCTCACCTGTACCGTCCACCAGAATGATGGATTGTGCGCTGGCCGTGTTTTCCGCGGTCAGGATCTGCGCCTCGACGCCGACGCGGTCGAAGGCGGCGCGGTGCACGGCGGCAGCAGAATCGTCGCCCAGCTTGCCTACATAGCGCGTGGTCAGGCCCCATGTCTGGCAGGCGACGATGGTCGAGGCGGTCTGCCCACCGGGCAGTACCTGCACGGTCTGGAACTCGACCTTCTGGCCGATGGAAGGAAAACGGTTCAGTGCGATCAACGTATCGGTTGCGTTCAATCCCACACCCACGAGATCGATCGGAGAACTAATCTGCATCGTTGTATGCTAACGCGGCCTAGAACTCGGATGAGATGAAAGCCTTTCGTTCGGTGCACGTAGCCTGCTATGTTGAACGGCATTGCCCTGGAGTTCTGAATGCATCGTTTCTGGCTTGCACTTGCCCTGTTTTCCAGCGTCACTGCTCCGTTTGCCGCGCAGGTTCGCGCTGTTTCTGATCGTCAGCAATGGTTTCTTACTTCAGGCGAGAGCACCTACGTGGTCGGGGTGGATGAGCGCAACATGCTCGAAAGCCTGTACTGGGGACCGGCCCTGCCCTCGGATGCAACGCTGCCGAAGGCGCAGTCGCGGCGTGAACGTGCCTCATTTGATGGCCCGGTGAACACCACCCCTCTGGAGTACCCTGCCTGGGGCCAGGGGCTGCAACTGGAGCCTGCGCTGAAGATCGACTCACCCAATGGTGACCGCACACTGGTGCTGGTCTACGACTCCGCCAGAGTTGAGCCGAACCAACTGGAAATTGTGCTGAAGGACACGGTTCAGCCGATTCGCGTTCACCTGCATTATCAATGCTTTACCGAGGGTGTGCTGGCACGCTGGTCTTCGGTGGAAAACGCCGGGAAGCAGCCGGTTCGTATTGAGCAGGCGGCGTCTGCCACGTGGAACCTGCCCGCCGGACGCGACTACCAGCTAAGCTGGCTGACCGGCCAGTGGGGTGCAGAGTTCCAGCTACACACTGCCGCACTGCAGCAGGGAGAGCAGGTACTGGAGAGCCGCCGAGGCAGCACCGGTCACCAGGCTAACCCCTGGTTTAGTGTTGGACGGGAAGGTAAAACGACCGAAAGCGCAGGGCCTGTCTGGTTTGGCGAACTGGGCTGGAGCGGAAGCTGGCGCATGAATGTGGAGCGCACAGCCATGGACCTGGTACGCATCACGGCTGGCTATAACCCTTACGATTTCAGCTACTTACTTGCGCCGGGTAAAGCTCTGCAGACACCGCACTTCTACGCTGGGTACACGGCTGGCGGGCACGGCGAAGCATCACGCATCCTGCATCGTTTTCAGCTGGCGCAGATTCTGCCACTTGGCCCTGTGCCCAAGCCAAGACCCATTATTTACAACTCGTGGGAAGCGACTGGCTTTCATGTTTCCGAGGCGGGTCAGATTGCTCTGGCTGAGAAGGCTGCAAGCCTGGGCGTTGAGCGTTTTGTAATGGACGATGGATGGTTCGGCAAGCGCAAGGACGACCATGCCGGGCTGGGCGATTGGTACGTCGACAAGGACAAGTTCCCGAACGGCCTCAAACCGCTGATCGATCGCGTGCATACCCTGGGGATGAGCTTTGGGCTATGGGTTGAGCCGGAAATGGTCAATCCGGATAGCGATTTGTATCGTAAACACCCCGATTGGGCCATGCATTTTCCCGACCGGCAGCGCACGGAACAGCGCAATCAGCTGGTTTTGAACGTCGCAAAACCTGAAGTTAAGCAGTATTTATTCGACTTTTTGGACAAGTTGGTGAGCGAAAACGATATCGCGTTCCTCAAATGGGATTACAACCGCAACTGGAGCGAACCCGGCTGGCAGGACGCTCCAAGCGGCAAGTCGAATGGCGACGCCCAGAAGGAAATTTACGTCACCTACGTCCAGAACCTTTACGACGTCCTGGAGAAGCTGCGCGCCAAACATCCGAAGCTGGAGATCGAGTCCTGCTCTGGCGGTGGTGGCCGGGTCGATCTAGGAATACTGCGCCACACCGACGAAGTCTGGCCGTCGGACAACACGGACGCGCTTGACCGGTTGAGCATCCAGGATGGCTTCACCCACGCCTACAGCCCGCAGACCATGGCGGCATGGGTGACGGACGTGCCGAACTATCTTGATCGCCGCAACATTTCTTTGCAGTTTCGCTTCCTGGTTGCCATGCAGGGCGCGCTTGGCCTTGGTAACGACCTGAACAAGTTCACACCGGAAGAAATGGATCTTTCAAAACGCATGGTGGCGTTCTACAAGACGATTCGAAACACGGTGCAGCAGGGTAAGCTCTACCGTCTGCAGCACCCGGAGGGCAGTGAGGCGGCCCAGGTGGAGTACGTGTCGCAGGACGGCGCGCAAGCGGTCGTCTTTGCTTACCTGCACAGCCAGCAGTACGGGATGCAGCAACCGGGCATGGCATTGCTGGGGCTCGACCCAAAAGCCAGGTATCGTGTGCGCGCATTGGACGAGAAGAAGTACAGCGGCGAGGCGATTGTTTCCGGTGCGGTCCTGATGGGGAGCGGTCTGCCGGTTCAGTTGGCTGGCGATTACGATAGCACTGCCATCATCTTGGAGCGCGAGTAGCCACTGAGAACAGATTCCTGATAAGCCCGCAACTTCGCGGCGGACATTGCGTCTAACACTGCAGGGCGAAGGTGCGTCTGCGTCCGGGAGTCAACCCCATGAATCTGAAGAATCTCCTACTCGTCTCGACCCTCTCACTGACCGCTCCGTACGCGTTGAGCGCCCAGCAGACACCAACGACTTCACCGACACCAACCAGCCCAACACAGACCAGCCCGACGTCCACGAATCCTACATCGACCAACCCGACTTCAACAGGCCCGACCAATCAGCCCACATCCCAGCCCAGCGGCAGGACCGGCAACGGTCCGACAGGCGACGGGCCAGTGACGGCCAGCAAGGAAGACCTGGACAAGGCACGGGTAGAGGCGGCCAAGAACAACAATGAGCCGATTCCTGAACCCGGTGACGATCTGCGCAAGGACATCAAGAAGGGCTCGCTTGACGACGTCAGTTCTGCCGGAACACGCGACATCGGTGGCCGCGGGCTAGGAAACTGGTTTTCGACGGATTGGGAGGTTCGCAACGGCAAGGGTTATGCCATGGAAATTGAGCGCTCCTCACACCTGATCACCGACCCTGTCATCGTCGAGTACGTCAATCGTGTCGGTCAGAACATTGTGAAACAGTCCGATGCAAAGGTGCCGTTCACCATCAAGGTGTTGGACTCTGACGAGATCAACGCCATGGCGCTGCCGGGCGGTTTCTTCTACGTGAACAGTGGCTTGATCCTGGCTTGTGACGAGGAAGCTGAACTCGCGGCAGTTATGGCGCACGAAACGGCGCATGTCGCAGCCCACCACGCGGCCCGCCAGATGACCCGTATGCAGTACGCGCAGATCGGTATGGTGCCGCTGATGTTCGTCGGTGGTTACACCGGCTACGGTATTTATGAGGCGGCGCAGATCGCCGTGCCGCTGACGTTCCTGTCGTTCTCGCGTGGGTATGAAGCACAGGCCGACTGGCTGGGCGTGCAGTACATGTACCGCGCTGGTTATGATCCGCAGGCGTTCGTGCAGATTTTCGAAAAGCTGCAGGCACTGGAGAAGCGCAAGCCGGGCGTGCTGGCCAAGGCCTTCTCCGATCATCCCCAGACACCGGACCGTATTGCCAAGTCGGAAGAGGAGATCGCCACCATCCTGCCGGCGCGGACCGATTATGTTGTCTCAACCTCTGAGTTCGACGACATTAAGGCCAGGCTTGCCCGCCTGCAGAACAAGCGCAAGGTCGACGGCAGCAAGGACCCGAACAAGCCCACGCTGCGCCGCACCAGTGCCAGCAACAACGACCCGGCCAGCACGCAGGATAAGACCACCGGCGACGACCGTCCGACGCTGGGCCGCAGAGAGTAAGTTCTCGACCATGCAAAAAGATGCTGCCGCTGCACAGATGTGGTTCATCAGCGCCACGCGGCTACGGTTAAGCTCAATCCGCTTCCTGCCCGGATTTGCGCTGCATGCGTTTCGTACACGCGTGCAGTGCAGCCGGGCATCGGGTTTTCAGCGTGGCGCACTTCCTATTGGACCGTCGTTGGACTTTCTGGACACTCACCGTGTGGGATAGCCAGACAAGCATGCGGACCTACTTGCTTTCCGGCGATCACAAGCGAGTCATGCCGCGTCTGCTGGACTGGTGCGATCAGGCCTCGCTTGCGCATTGGGAGAGCACCTTCGATCAGCTGCCAGCCTGGCCCGAGGTGGATCGCCGCATGCGGAGCGAGGGACGAACGTCGAAAGTGCGCAATCCTGCTCCTGGACACGTTGACATGAGCTTTGAACCGCCGCGGCTTACGGGCAGTGTTTCGCTCTCTTGCGCTGGTTAAGCTTCTGCTCTAGGTCGTAAAGAAAGCCCACGTCGCTCGGACGTGGGCTTTCCTTGTGCGCCTCTGAGGGAGGTTTAGTTAACGGTCGGCATCATGCCGCCGTCTACGCGCAGGTTGGTGCCGGTGATGTAATCCGCCAGCGGACTCACGAGGAAAGCGACGGCATTGGCAATATCCACGGGTAAACCGAGTTTACCGGCTGGCAGCTTTGTCTCTTTTGCGTAATGCGCCTCAAAGGCTGCAAATTCGTACGTTTGGCCCTGCGCTTCCATCATCTGCCGAGCGCCATCTTCCAGGCCCGGCGTGCGGATGGGGCCGGGACTAACCGTATTGCTGGTCACACCCGTGCCGCCAAGCTCCTTCGCCAGCGCAACCGCCTGCGCCATGTTGGCCATCTTGGTTGCGCCATAATTGGCGACAAAGCCCTGCGGCATGGGTCCAAGAAAGCTGCCCAGCATGATGACGCGTCCCCATTTGTGCTCTTTCATGGCCGGAACCAGTTGCGTCACCAGGCGCACAACAGAGCCGACATTCGCGTTGTACAGGTCTGTCCACTCCGCAGCGGTAGAGTCCAGAAAGTTCTTCATCGGGAACGCACCTGCGTTGTTGACGAGGATGTCGATGTGTCCAAAGGCAGCGAGGGACCGCTTCACAACTTCGGCAGTCTCTGCATCGCTGCCCAGATCACCGATGGCGATTGCAGCTTTACCGCCCGCATCCTGAATCTCTTTGGCAACGCGCTGTGCCTCCGCCTCACGCCGACCGTGGATCACGACGCTAACTCCCTCGCTTGCCAGCGTCTTGGCAATCTGTTCGCCAATGCCGCTGGTACTGCCTGTGATGAGTGCCGCTTTTCCTGTAAGTTGCAAATCCATGTCGAGATCCCCTGTTCCATAACGAACGTTATGAATTACAGCCTAGAGGAGTTGCGCTCACCCGTCAATGCATTTCATAATGAAAGCTATGGAACATGCAGAGCCCATCCAAAAGCGTCTTCCTGGCCGGCCGCTCTCCTTTGACAGGACGGCGGCGCTCGAACGAGCCATGCTGGTGTTCTGGAGGAACGGGTATGAGACGACTTCTGTCGCCGAGTTGACGGAGGCAATGCAGATTACAGCGCCCAGCCTTTACACGGCCTATG
>CAXTFT010000063.1:0-1634 GCA_964243585.1 uncultured Terriglobus sp. | reverse complement strand
GTATCAAACATGAGCGACCACTTGACAGTCATTTTACACGGCCTATGGGGACAAGAAGCGCTTGTTTCTGGAAGCCGTGCATCACTACCAGACGCGAGGGCCATACACCGCGCTGGGCATCGTCCGGGACGCACCCACGGCAAAGCACGCTGCACGCACGATCCTGTTAGGTGCGGCTGTCGCCTTTACCGGCAAGGACACACCGAAGGGCTGTCTGATCGCCAGCGCCGCGGCGACTGGTTCCAACGCGGCTGCGGACGTACAGGCCGCACTCGCTGCTACCCGGCGTGAGATTGAGATGGCGTTGCGCAAGAAGGCAGCGCGTGAGTTGGCGTCAGGCAGGCTGCCGTTTGGAACGGATGTCGCTGTTCTGGCGGCGTTCACCGTCGCTTCCATTCAGGGAATGTCTGTGGCAGCACGCGACGGAGCGGATCGCAAGAAGCTGGAAGCGATCGCTACGGTAGCTCTTTCCACCTGGCCAGACGCTCTGTAGCGGTCGGTCGATCTCCGAAAGCAGACATTGAGGCCTGGAATGGATGCGGAGGCTCCACGACAGTAGAATGAGGATTGAACATGATGACCAACACCAGCCCCCTCTACACCGATCAGCATGCCGCTGCCGGCACGACCGAACCCATGCCGGAGATTGAAACCTGGCAAAACCAGTTTCGCTCGTACGAGATCCTGATTGACGATCCGGAGTTTACCAGCGTGTGCCCGCGCACGGGCCTGCCGGATTTCGGTCACCTGACCATACGCTACATGCCGCGCGAACGCTGCCTGGAGTTGAAAAGCCTGAAGGAATACCTGTTCTGCTACCGCGAACTGGGTATTTTCCAGGAGAACATTGTGAACCGCGTGCTGGATGACATGGTGAAGGCTTGCGACCCGGTCTGGGCCGAGATCAAGGGTGACTTCCGACCGCGTGGCGGCATCAGCACCGTGGTGACCGCGACCTATCCACGCCCGCATGATCAGCTGACGCCCTCGAAGTAAGTTCGACGGCAGCGGGTTAGGATCGCACGATGCTCAAGGGTTTGCTGATGACGTTCCGCCTGCTGTGGCTGGTCAATCTCGCCTCAGGCGCACTGTATTACTTTCAGGTGGCTGTGCCGCTTAAGTTTCACATCTATGTTGGTTTTGCGATTGCGTTGGTCATGATCCTGATCGGCGTGTACGGCCTGCGCGCGGCTACGGCGCTGGCTGCGGTGACGATCCTGTGGGCCATCTCGCTGCCGGTCATCGGCATTCTGCAATTGGTACACCTGAACCGATCGGACCTGCCGTACATCCAGGTGCTGCACGTCTCGCTTGGCGTGGGCGCGATTGCGATCGCAGAGATCCTGGACAAGCGCATCCGGCTGGCTGGCGGCGCTTAGGCCCGATCTGCTGCGGAACTAGATACTCCTTCAACGAATCCTGATAAGCTGCGCCTCATGCAGCGTGACAACACAGCAGCAAATGTGAAGGCAGCCACGGTTGCGTTGGTACTGCTGACCGGATTGAACCTCGTCAACTACATCGACCGCTACATCCTGCCGGGCGTGCAGGAGATGGTGAAGTCGGAGTTCCACGTATCGGACGAGCGCATCGGCGCGCTGACCACGTGGTTCTTCATCACCTACATTCTCGCG
>CAXTFT010000062.1:1076-19084 GCA_964243585.1 uncultured Terriglobus sp. | reverse complement strand
TTTTGGGCGCGATTACGGGTGTACCCACCCCGGCATGCCTCTCTACCACAAGCAATCCCGTCGAAGCCGTGACGCCCCCACTCTGGGTTAGTCCTCTTCGCTGCCGCTCCTGTGAGCGGTTAGGCGAAGCAGCATCGCAGATGCACGTAGCACTGCAAAGAACTAGATAGAGTATACCTGCTTCTCAGCGCGTTTTTGTTTGCCGGCAGGCCAGAGCGTTGTTCGCAGGCCAGAACGAGGCGTACCATCACGCCATGCGACAGCTTGTACGCCTGATGGGGAACATAGTCCTGCTTGTTACTTTGTTGCCGCGCAGCGCCGCAGCGACCCCTGCAACAGTAGCGGTGAGTGTGGACGTGCTGAGCGACACCAAATCTGTCGACCTGCATCCGTACCTCCGCGATCTGACTTCCGCTCTGCGTCAGCACTGGGCGCGTTTAGCAGCAGAGAACCCGGCCGGACAGGTCGCGGGGCATCGTGAAGCGGTTCTTGAACTGACCCTGGATTCCGATGGACACCTACTGGCGATGCGTCAGCAGGGTGCTTCCTTTGACGAGGGAGTGGCTAAGGTGGCATGGGATACGGCGAAGGAACTTACTTATCCCTCACTGCCGACACGCCTGAAGGGTGCGAATCTGGCTCTGCGCCTGCACTTTGTTGCCCGGCAGTAACGCCTATCGCCCTCGGTTGGCACTGAAAAACGAATGTGTGCTGACCTATGGCTCTGTGGGTATACTTCAACACGCTGCAGGACAAGCGGCACAGGACACGCAGACGATGAGAGCAGTGGCGCTTCTGACAATCGGATTGGTTGGTTTGGGTATGCAGGCACAGGTGACAAAAGCGTCGTTCGGTACCACCAAGGATGGCAAACCGGTTGAGATCTACACGCTGAAGGATGCCGATCTTGAAGTGAAGATCATCACCTATGGGGCACGCATCCAGAGCATCGTTGCGCCGGACAAGCAGGGTAGCCGCGCAGACGTAGTGCTGGGCTTCGCCGACATTGCTGGCTACGAATCGGAGAATCCTTACTTCGGAGCGGTCGTGGGCCGGTACGGCAACCGGATTGCAAAGGGCCAGTTCTCTATTGATGGCAAGACTTACCAGGTGCCGGTAAACAACAATGGTCAGTCGCTACATGGTGGCCTGACCGGTTTTGACAAGCTGGTCTGGTCCGGCAAGATGATTCCGGACGGCGTCGAAATGACGCTTGTTTCACCGGACGGCGATCAGGGCTACCCGGGTACCCTGACCGCCCATGTGCGTTACACCCTGCACGGCCACGACCTGCGGCTGGACTATAGCGCGACCACGGACAAGCCCACCGTCACCAATCTGACCAATCACAGCTACTTCAACCTGTCCGGAGAGGGAAGCGGCACAATCCTGCAGGACCGCATGACCATCAATGCCGACCGCTACACGCCCGTAAGTGCGGTGCAGATTCCCACGGGAGAACTGGCACCGGTTACAGGCACACCCTTCGACTTTCGAACGGCCCACTCGATCGGCGAGCGCATCGACAGTGACAACGAGCAGCTGAAGCTCGGCGGCGGCTACGATCACAACTGGGTACTGAATGGCTCAAACGGCAGCATGAAAGTTGCGGCAAAGGTGGTGGACCCTTCGTCTGGCCGCACGCTGACGGTGTCAACCACGCAGCCGGGCGTGCAGTTTTACACGGGTAACTTCCTGGTCGACGGAGCCATTACCGGGATTGTTGGCAAGCCTTACAACAAGCGAGGTGCCTTCTGCCTGGAAACACAGCACTATCCAGATTCACCGAACCAGCCTGCGTTCCCCACCACATCACTGAAGCCGGGCGAGACGCTGCGCACGACCACAATGTTCTCATTCGGAGTCGAAAAGTAAACACAAGCTCAGGAGCGCTTCGGCTGACGTCCCGCAAAGCGCTCCACTGCTTCCTCTGTCAAGCTCTGTTTCAGCGTCAGCAATTTGCCCCATGGGCTGCTACGCAGCCGGTGTGACCAGTCGTCGAAGTTGCCGATGCTGAACCGTGGACGTTCCCGCATGCTGCCAAGTTCCTTCCAGTCGAGCGGCACGCTGACCGGGGCACCGGTCCGCGCTCGCATGCTATACGGCGCCACTGCCGTTGCTCCGCGTTCGTTTCGCAGGTAATCCAGGTAAATCTTGCCGCTGCGCGCCGCCTTGGTCATCTTTGACAGGTAGAGTTGTGGCCGTGCACGCTCCATAGCCTGCACCAGGCCATGCGCCCAGGCCTTTACCGTCGCGAACTCATGTTCGGGTGCAAGTGGAAAGACCACATGGAGACCTTTGCCGCCGGTCGTCTTGAGAAAGCTCTGCAGCCCCATCGCCTTCAGCAGACCGCGAACTTCAAGTGCTGCCTCGGTGACTGTTGTCCAAGGCAAACTTTCGTCCGGGTCAAGGTCAATGACGATGCGGTCCGGTTGCTCAAGGTGCGCGTTGCACGAGCCCCACGGATGGATCTCCAGCACGGACATCTGCGCCAGGCCAGCAAGTGCCTCGGCGTTGTTCAGCGTGATGTATGGCTCCGGCTCACCGCCTTTCTTGTCCGAGACCATCACCGACCCAACGCCCTCGGGCAGCAGGTGATTGACGTGCTTCTGGTAGAAGCATGGCTTGCCACTGCCTTCCGGGCAGCGCACCAGGCTTAGAGGCCGGTCCGCAATGTGCGGCAACATCTGTGGCGCAACGGCCCAAAGGTACTCAGCAAGTTGCTGCTTGGTCAGCCTGCTTTCCGCATCCACCACCTTATCCGGATGCGTCAGTCGGATGGCCGGCATAGGGCGGAGAGTCTCGGCTTTTGGCTTTGCGCTGCTTGTCTTGGGTTGTGGAGGAGTGTCCGCTTTCTGCATGGGAGGTGCTGCAGGCGCCTCCTGTGGTTTGTATTTGGCGGTGGGCGGACCCTGCTCGCGACGAACCCTACTTGCGGCTTTATCTTCTCGCAGGCCCTGATAGGCAGCTTGCCGCACCTGCTGTTCGCCGGTCCATGTGGCGAAACGTACCTGCACAACCAGTTCCGGCCTAACCCAATGCGCCCCGCGCCGTCCCTCCGCGCTGATCACAGGGAAGGGCGATGTCTTCTGCACAATCCCATCCAGCTTGCCGCGAAGCATGGCATGAATTTTTTGCGTAAAGCCCGTTCCAGTCCGGCCCGCGTAAATCAGCTTGCCTGCGTCGTTGTAGTAGCCCAGTAGCAGCGAGCCGACACCGCGCGAACCGTTTGACAGGTCGACCCAACCGCCCACCACAAACTCCTGCTCATACAGGCACTTTGATTTCAACCAGCGCGTGCTGCGCCCCGCGCTGTAGGGAACGTCAACACGCTTTGAGATGATGCCTTCCGCATGCAGCTTGCAGGCTGCCGCAAAGATCTCCGCCCCGTCGCCCTCAAGATCTTCACTGAAGCGAACCTCATCTGTGTCTTCACCCAAGGCCACGCGGAGCAGGTCTTTACGCTCCCGCAGGGTAAGCTGTCGCGTGTTCCGGCCGTTCAGGTGCAGCAGGTCAAAGCCAAAGAATGTCAGTGGGTGTTTCTCGTTTTTTTCGAACGATGCCTGCAGCCGCGCAAAGCTGGAGAGTCCCTCCGCGTCCATTACAGTCACTTCGCCATCCAGAATGGCGTGCTCGGCTGTTACCTTTGCCAGCGCTGCAGCAACCGGCTTCATGCGGTGCGTCCAGTCGAGGCCGGTGCGCGTGTACAGTGCAACCTTGCTACCACGCTTGTGCGCCTGCACGCGGTACCCGTCCAGTTTTAGCTCGTGCACCCACTCAGGGCCGCTCGGCGGTGCTTCCGTTTCCTCTGCGAGCTGCGGCTTCAGGAACTCGGGCATCGCTTCGTTCGGCAAGTGATCGAGTGCAGGTAACGGAGCAGCCGGCGGCTTACTGGCTGGCTTTGCGTCCTGGTCCCGGCCAGCAGGTGACCTGGAACTGTCAGACTCCCCATCATCAACCGTGTTTGAAGGGGAAGCCTTTCGGATGGGTCTGGCTCCAACCACGCTACCCTGCTTAGCCGAACCTGACGCATTGACCTGTGGGGTAGCCTTGACCGGCTTGTGGCGGGCAAACCCTGCATCCGCATCCTGCGCACGTTGCCGGTACCACGCCTGCCCCGTGCCTGCAGTCTCCTTTGAGTTCCACACGTGCGTTTCCGCCGTGGCAATTTCTTCCAGCGAACGGCCTGTTACCGCTGAGGCCGGTGCCTCCTCGGTGACACACGGGGCACCTGTGGCACGCTCAAACTCGTCATGCTCCTTGATCAAGAGCCAGTTCGGCTTGCCTTCGTGCGCGGCCTTGCCGCCCATGCGCACCAGCGTCCAGTTGCCATGCATTTTAGAGCCGTGCAGCGCGAATTTCAGCGTGCCTTTCTGCAGTCCTTCCTCCACGTCGGTATGGGGCTCCCATGTGCCCTGATCCCACACCATGACGGTGCCGCCGCCATACTGACCTTTGGGGATAACTCCCTCAAAACCGCCATATTCCATGGGATGGTCTTCCACCTGCACCGCCAGCCGCTTGTCGTGGACGTCGTAACTTGGCCCTTTGGCTACGGCCCAGCTCTTCAGCACACCATTCCATCCGAGGCGGAAGTCATAATGCAAGCGCGTGGCAGCGTGTTTCTGGATGACGAAGGGTAAGCCTTCAAGCGACTGCGCAGATAACCCGCCGCTGGGTTCGGCAGTGACTTCGAAATTGCGCATGGACCGATAACGGGCGAGTTGCTCATCGACCGCGTCACCAGCCGCCTGGGAGGGCCTGGCCGCTTTCCCGGCGGCCTTACCGGCCAGCTTTTTTGCGGTCGCCATGCGTGGTTTTAAGCTGACTTACGTCGAGTGGCTGCCGGCTTCGACGCCGCTGGCTTCGCTGTAGCAGGTGCCTTCTTCTGTGCCTTGACCAGGGTTGGACCAGGCTTGTCTTGACTGTCAACTTCCTTGTTTGCCTGGGCTGCTCCCTTCCTGGTGGCAGGAGAAAGCGCGACTTCTTCCTCATCCTTTGCAGCGGTCCGCGTCTGCAGGCTGCTTCGGAGCGCGTCCATCAGGTTGATTACCTTTGCACGCTTTGGAACGGGTTCGTCCTGAGGAATAGGCTGATTATTGACCTTCGCATCGACCAGTTCGCGCAGGGCTATCTCGTACCCATCCCGATACCGTTTTGGATCGAACTTCGCTGTTTTCTTCTTAATGAGCTGCTCGGCAAGATCGAGCTGGTCCTCTTCAATCTCGACCTTCGGGATGCTCGCAAAGTACTCAGCAGGTGCACGCAACTCTTCGGGGTACCGCATGGTGTAAGCCATCAGACCCGGTAGGCTGTCGTCCTTGTTCGCCATGAGAGCAACGACATGCTCACGGCCTGCGAAGGAGATTTTGCCGATACCGACCTTGCCGGCCTGCTGCATCGCCCTGCGAACCACCGCAAAAGCCTCAGCCTGCGCGTCGCCGTCAGGCGCTACAAAATACGGCTTCTCAAAGTAGGCGGGATCGATCTCCTTTTCTTCAACGAACTGCTCCACTGCAACGGAGTGCTTTGAGGGCACGCGCAAGTTTGCGATTTCGCTCGGCTCGATCTGCACATACTGGCCCTTGGCATACTCATAGCCTTTGACAATATCGTCCTTGCCGACAGCGGATGCCGCATGGGCGTCCTCGTCCTGAGGCGCTTCGCCACCTGCGTCGATCGTGGACTCCAGCACCTTCTGGTGCCGTACGCGTTCGCCTGTGGAACGGCTGATCTGGTGAAAACGAATCTGGCTCTTTGCCTCGGTAGCAACAAAAAATTTTACCGCAAAGGAAACGAGCGAAATCTGGATGGTGCCGGACCAGTAGGGACGAGCCATGGTTGACGCACTCCTGTGTACCAGTGTGATTACACACGTGTAAGTCGAGGATGTATGCAGCTACATAACCGTGTCAATGCCGTTACTTAGTTGTAAGTAACCTGGGAGTAACAGGTGTGCAGTACGATTCCTTGGACTGCGCCGCCGTCTTACCCGACCAGCGCTCAAGTCCACGGCGATATGGAGCCTGCGGCTGCGATGTTATTAGAATTTCTCCGGCGCAAACATCAGGCTTACCCGGCCCGCGCGGCTGAAATGCGCAACTGCCTCGGCACCGGCCGCTGCCCAGCTTGCGCCGGTCCAACTGCCAGTCGTGATCCAATCACCGCGCTTCAAACCGCCGGTACGCGCCGAGCCCTCGTTTGCCAGGAAGAGTAGAAGCCGGATCAGGTCCGGTCCGCCCGGTGACGTTCCACGGTCTTCCACGCGCACCGCACCATCAATGGTCAGAACCACCTGCTCATTGGCCCAGTCAATTTCCTGCCACTGCGGCACTGTGGGCCCGGCTACAAAGCCACCGTGCATCTGCAGGTCAGCCAGCATGTTGGCGCGAGGAACAGCCATTGGATCGACAAAGGCCGACTCCAGAATCTCTATGGCAGGATGACAACCACTGATCGCCGAGATCACCTCATCGCGCGTGTACGGTGTGGCACTGGGCTGGAGGTTCTGTCCTATCTGAAACGCGATTTCAGCTTCCACACCGAACAGGCGGTGGTTGATGCCGCGGAATAGCGCACCATTCTCACCCATCCAGCCTGCCGGCATGGGCGCGAAGAAAGGCACGCCTTCCGGACCCGCGGCACCAATTTTCCATCCGCCCACTGGGCCGTAAGCCTGCGCGACCATGTCCTGCACGGCGAACGCCTCGGCTTCGTCAGCGGGAGTCAACGCAGGCGGCAGGTCCTCGATGGGTACGTGCGTCCGGCGTGCCGTCAGCAGGGTGTCCGCCGTTTGCAATAGAACTGCTTCTCGTGCCGCCGTGATGCTCATGCTGTGGTCAACCTTCCATGGAGTGCCAGCAAACAGTCTGGCCCAATGCAGGCTTAGACGCAAACCGATCCCGCACTGGCCTACGTCATATACTTAGGCGCGAGTTGCGCAAAAAGAGGTCCCACGATGTTGATTGGCAAGGCTCCTGAATTTAAGTCGTCGGACATCACACCGCGAGAAAAGTTTCTGAATCGCCGTAACTTGATCTTCGGCGGACTGGCTGCCGCAGGCCTGGCCTACGAGTGGCACAAAAAAATGCCTCCGTTGTATACGCCGTCCGTGCTGGCGGCAACCAAGCTGCCCACGATACCGGGCAAGGCGCCCGCCGTGGCTGATGCAATCACACCCCAGGGCAAGGCCACCAGCTACAACAACTTCTATGAGTTCGGCACCGACAAGGCCGATCCGAAGAGCAATGCTGGCAAACTGCACACACGCCCGTGGACGGTGAAGATCGACGGCCTCGTCAACAAGCCGCAGACGTTGGATGTGGATGCGCTCATGCGCTACAAGCCCCTGGAAGACCGCACGTATCGCTTCCGCTGCGTGGAGGCGTGGAGCATGATCATTCCGTGGGTCGGTTACTCCTTCGCGGAACTGGTCAAGTTCGTCGATCCAAAGCCGAACGCGAAATACGTGCAGTTTTACTCGCTGGCCGATCACAAGCAGATGGACCTGCCCGGCGGCTTTGACTGGCCTTACACCGAAGGCCTGCGCATGGACGAAGCCATGAACCCGCTCACGCTGCTCACCTTCGGCGCTTATGGGCAGACGTTGGAGAACCAGCAGGGCGCGCCGGTGCGGGTGATCATTCCGTGGAAGTACGGATTCAAGTCAGCCAAGTCAATCGTTCGCATCAAGTTCACCGATCAGCAGCCGTCCACAACCTGGAACGAGATGTCCGCGCAGGAGTACGGCTTCTATGCGAATGTTAATCCTTCCCATGACCATCCCCGGTGGAGCCAGGCACACGAGCGTCGTATCGATGGCAGTACGTTCCCCCGTACCGTCGCGACCCTGCCATTTAACGGCTATGCCAACGAAGTCGCTGGCCTTTACAGCGGGATGGACCTGAACCGGTACTACTGAGCCGCCGAAAGCGTGTCAGATCCGCCAGGGATGATGCCTACAGTGAACAATCGCACCATCAAAACATTGAAGCCGATTGTGTTTCTGATTGCGCTTGTGCCTTTCCTTGTGCTGGTGCAGCGATTCCGAACAGGCAATCTTGGTGCTGACCCGGTGCAGTGGATTACCCACTTTAGCGGGAACTGGGCCATCTACCTGCTGCTCATCTCGCTGGCGGTTACACCTTTACGCCGGCTTTCCCCCAAGCTGACCTTTCTGATCCGCTTCCGCCGGATGCTTGGCCTGTTCGCTTTCTTCTACGCCACATTGCACCTGCTGACGTATGTATTCCTGTTTTCAGGATTTGATCTTGGCGGGGCGCTGGAGAGCTTGAAAGTGCACGATTTTGCCTCAATCCGTCAGCAATGGTTATCCGTCTGGCCCACGATGATGGACGACGTGCGGAAGCGTCGCTTCATCCAGGTGGGTCTCGTCTCATACGTCATCCTGCTGCTGCTGGCACTTACGTCTCCGCAGTGGATCATGCGCAAACTCGGTGGCAAGCCGTGGCAGACGCTGCACCGGCTCGTGTACGTGGCGGCTGTTTTAGGCGTAGTGCATTACTGGTGGCTGGTCAAGAAGGGCGTCATGGCACCGTTGCGCGACACCCTGATTCTTGCCGGATTGTTACTGGCTCGGCCTGCCTGGCGCCTGCTGCAAAAGTTGAAACCCGCCAAGGCTGCTCGAACTGCAAATGCCGGTGTCTAAGCTTCAACGCCTTCAAACAGGCTGAGGGTAAGCGCGGCGGGCTGTGGCAGGGCGGATGCGGCCAGCGTGTAATGCTCCTTATCGCCATACTTATCCCAGTACGGTTTCACCTTCGGCAGCAGCGGCAGTTGCGAGGTGTGCTCGTGAAACGCTGCCTCTTTGAGCCTCTTCACGGCTGAAATATCCAGTTCGACGGTCCATGGCGCAGGCAGCAGGGGTTCGCGGTCTGGCAGGGTAAAGACCGTGCTCTGGTGGTAGAGCCGCTGCGGTGCATACTGCTCCAGGGCTAACTCGGGAAAGCGCCGCGCTCGGCCCGCCCAGTGGAAGGCCAGACTCGTAAAGCACGACACCGCCGCATGGTCCGGGTGAACGTTCAACGACCCGTCCAGGCCGAAGGTCAGCACAATCTGCGGTTGCCAGGTTCGCATGCGCTCTACCAGAGGACGTGCCGCGCTGTTTAAATCGGCAAACTCAAGCTGGCCGTCCTGGTAGTCCAGAAGTTCGTGACTGTCCACGCCCAGAACCGCACAGCTTCGCGCAAATTCATCCCGCCGCATCTGTCCAAGGTCCTGCGCATTAGCGGAGGAACCGCGGTTCGTTGCGGCCTGGCCGTCCGTCATGCAGACGACGGATGTCTGAAACCCGGCTTCTTTCGCCAGCAGCAGCGCGCCGCCAAACGCGAAGCATTCATCGTCCGGGTGGGCAACCACGCACATTAATCGCTTGGGCAAGGTTCCAGCTCCTCCTGCAGTTCCACATCGTCGAACAGCAGGTCTGTCATGGCGACCGCCTGCTCCAGGGCTTCTTCGCCGTAGAACTTTGCCACAGGAGCAAACGATCTTCGATGCAGCGGAGTGGGTCCGTGCTCGTCCAGCGCGCGACGATGTTCCGGCGTGGCGTAGCCCTTGTGCGAGGCCAGTCCGTACTGTGGGTGTTCCTGATCCCACGCGCGCAGTTGCGCATCGCGGTGAACCTTTGCGACGACGGAGGCAGCTGCAATGGAAACCGACAGGGAATCACCATAGATCAACTTGGTCTGCGCACAGGGGTGATCCAGCCGCATGGCATCAATCAGCAGGTGGTCGGGAGCACAAGCAAGCGCATCCACTGCCATTCGCATGGCCAGTCGCGAGGCCTGGTAGATGTTGATGCGGTCGATGGTCTCCGAATCGACCTCGCCGATGGCCAACGCGACAGCGCACCGGCGGATTTCCCGGTCAAGGCACTCGCGCTCCTCGCGTGTGAGTTGTTTTGAGTCGCGCAGTCCAAGCCTCTGCAGGCGCGTTGTGCGCAGCGGAAGGACAACTGCCGCAGCAACTACCGGACCAAACAGCGCGCCGCGGCCTACCTCATCTACGCCGGCAATGCAGAGAAAGCCATGGTAGCGCAGCGCCTGCTCGGGTGCGTCAGAGCAGATCAACTGGTTTAGCATCTTCTGCTTGGTCCAACCTTCCGGCACCATCTGATTCTTACGGCGAAGAGCGGGTAACTTCGGCATGCTTGTTCTCTAAGTGTAAAGAAGCGCACGTGCCGGTAACCTGAAAACTAAGACCCTGATGCACAGAGACAAACGTAAAAAAGCGCCGGGGTTTCCGGCGCTTTTAGAACGAAAAGACTAATTATGCGGTGCGTGCAACCTCGCGCAGACGGGCAGCCTTGCCACGCAAACCACGCAGGTAGAACAGCTTGGACCGACGTACTTCATACGAGCGTACCTTTTCCACCTTGTCCACGACCTTCGAGTTGAAGGGAAAGATGCGCTCAACACCCTGGCCGAAGCTCATCTTCCGGACCGTGAAGCTGCCCTGCGGACCATTCTTGCGGGCAATGCACATACCCTCAAATGCCTGAAGACGCTCTTTTTCGCCTTCTCTGATCTTGACCTGTACGCGTACGGTATCGCCGGGCGCAAATGCCGGAAGGTCGGTGCGCTCGAGCTTTGCAGCGAGCTTCTGCATGATGGGATGAATCGACATGGTGCGGATTTCCTTGCTTAGAGTCGACTCTCAGTGTACCGCAATCATGCCGCCATGAATAGCACCTTTGGGTATTGAGGACGAACCAGGTAGGGGCACCGGTTCATTTCGCTTGCACATCAGTGATCCTGGAGGTTTTGCGCACTCTTCAAATAAGCAATATACACAAGATCATCCCGGCTCAGCACTGCGCTTTCTAAGAGATCCGGACGGTTCTGCATCGTCTTACGCAAAGCCTGCTGTCTTCGCCAGCGTTGAATCGCCATGTGGTCACCACCTGCAAGCACATCCGGCACAGTGAAGCCGCGAAACTCTGCCGGCCGGGTATAGTGCGGGTAATCCAGCACGCCGCCGGCAGCCGCGGTTGCAGGTGGCGGATCGAACTGATCACGAGGAGCCTCGTATGCATGCCCAAAGCTCTCGTAGTGTGCTGAATCGGCGTTACCCAGCGTTCCGGGCAGAAGCCTTACGATGGCGTCGATCATCACTGCCGCTCCCAATTCGCCGCCCGACAGGACATAGTCGCCGATTGAGAGTTCCTGGTCACAAAGCATTTCGTTTACCCGCTCGTCCACGCCCTCATACCGGCCGCAGACCAGAACGATACGGGCTAGGGTCGACATCTGCTGCGCTACCTTCTGGGTAAAGGGCCTGCCCTGTGCCGACAGCAGCACAACACTCTCGCGGGTCGTGTCGCGCTGCGCTTTGGGGGCGATGTTGAGCGATTCTACCGCCGCAGCCAGCGGCTCCGGCTTCAGGACCATGCCTTCGCCACCGCCGAAGGGGCGATCGTCGACCGTGCGATGCCGGTCGCGGGTAAAGCTGCGCAGGTCAAGCGTTCTCACGCCTGCCAACCCATTCTTGAACGCGCGCGAGACGACGCCAAACTGCAGCGTGCTCTCAAAGAACGTTGGAAAAATCGTGACAATGTCGACCTGGAGAGGAGTCATGCCTTTGGTCAGTCCCTTTGCGACAGGTTTTCAGCCGAGCTCATGCATGACTCATGCAACGGGCCGCCGGAGTTCTCAGGCATTTAGATCCAGCAAGCCAGCCGGCAACGTCATGAAGACCTGCCTGGAATCAATGTCGATACGTCGAACAAAGGCTCTGGCGAACGGAATCAGCACCTCGCCCCCGTCCTCACGCCCCAAGATGAACAGTGGGGCAGAGTCCTGCAAGCGGTGTCCATCAGCATTGACTGGGAATTGTACGTCAGAAATTGTACCGAGAGGCACATCGTCGTCCAGCAAGGTGCAGCCAATCAGATCGCTCACGTAATAGGTTTCACTATCCAGTGCAACGCGTTGTGTCTTCGGTATTTGCACCTTGTAGCCAGCCAACGCTTCAGCGTCTGAAATGCCTTCAATCCCGGCAAGCTTCAGGACCACCCGGCCCTTGCTGCGTCCAGTCGGCAGCCATTGGCTCTCGATTGCGGCGGATCGCCGGTCACCGGCGGGCGAGACAAGAACCAGGCCGGGGGAACTGATAAACAGTTCAGGAAAGTCCGTGAACAGCTCAGCAAGCACCTCTCCGCGTCTGCCCTGGGGCCGCACAATGAGCGCGAGCGTAATCCATTCCTGTTCTGAACCTGCCATGGCAATCAGCTACTCATTTGACCGGATGTCCAAGGCACAATGGCAATGCAATTTGTGGCCTGCGGCACTCACAATAGCCCGCAGCGAACGAGCCGTGCGGCCCTGCTTGCCGATCAGCTTGCCCAGGTCATCCTCGGAAACGAAGAGTCGCAAAATAACCTCGGTTTCGTCGATCTGACTTTGGACGCTAACGCTTTCCGGCTTGTCGACTAGAGCCAGGGCGATATCGCTAACGAGATCGGAGATTTGTTGTACCGATTGATCCAGCGGGTGAGGCATGTCGGCCATCATGAACCTTGCTTCGGACTGAACTGCCCTTGCGCGTGTGCACTAAACGCATGGCTATCCTGCCAGACACATCTGCAGCATATCCGACGAAGCCATACTACTGTACCAAGATGGTAAAAGCCGCACATTCATAAGCTTGCGCAAACGAAGGTGCGGCTCTGCACCAGTTCGGGAGGTTCTCTACAATTCGGTGTTACGCAGGTGCGACTTCAGTAACCGCCGGATTGTTCTTCACCAGCTTGGCAACGATGTCAGACATTTGCGCTCCAACGCCAGTCCAGTAGCTGATCCGGTCGCGCTTCAGTTCGACAGCTTTCGGCTCAGTGCGCGGGTTGTACGTGCCGACTACTTCAATAGAACGACCGTTGCGCGCACGATCCTTCTCGATAACAACAATGCGGTAGTACGGCTGCTTACGCGCTCCAACACGCGCCAAACGGATCATGACCACTTTGCTTGCTTCCTCACTTGGTACGATATGCAGGTTGCCTGCGGCACTTGCTCGCCTGCCGGGCAGATGGCCTGAGAAAAGATGGGGAACATACTGCCGGGCACATGCCGCGAACGCAGTTCTACCAACCCATCTATTGTGGGCCAAAGACGACAAATTCGCAATCCGGCTTCGTATCAGGTTGCTGGAAAAAGAAATTGCAGGATCTCGCCAAAGCGCGCCGC
Source organism: uncultured Terriglobus sp. (assembly GCA_964243585.1). Classification (GTDB taxonomy): domain Bacteria; phylum Acidobacteriota; class Terriglobia; order Terriglobales; family Acidobacteriaceae; genus Terriglobus. The sequence goes on along the minus strand of CAXTFT010000062.1, from coordinate 5,882 downwards.
CCAGGCGTCCTCACTATGCGGAGCATCGGGGTACTGGTGATATTGAAGGTCAGTCTCCTGCTGCCAACCGCGAGCCTCAAGGCGATGGGCCAGCATGTCGGCATTACGCACATGCCGGATGCCTTCAGCGGTCCCTATGTCAAGCCAGATACGAAGCGGCAGGTGTTCTGACAGCGAACGAACGTCCTTCAGAATCGTCCGCTCATCCCACCAAAGCGAGGGCGAAATGACTCCGACGTTGCCGAAACGATCGGGGTACCGCAGTGCAATCGCCAGCGAGATCAGACCGCCCAGGGAAGATCCGGCAATGCCGGTACTTCGCGCGTCTTCCAGCAGACGGTACTCACGTGCAAGCAGCGGCAAGATCTCTTCCACCAGCATGCGTGCGTAGAGGGGACCCTTGCCGCCACCCAGCCGTTGGTCAGGTGTAGGCGTGTACTCCGCCATGCGTTCCACGCCTGCATTGCCGACGCCAACAATAATAAGCGGAGCCACGCGTCCGGCTGCGATCTCCTTATCTGCCGTGCTGCCTACGCGCCAGGTGGAATCCTTCACGTAGGAAAGGCTTCCATCGAACAGGTTTTGCCCGTCATGCATCAGCAGCAAGGGAAAGCTTCGGGCCGGTTGCAACAGGTATGCTTCCGGCAGGTACAGGAAAAGGTCGCGCGGCACAGGAAGAAACTTCGACGTCCAGCCCTCGATCCGGCGATAGCGGCCCTCGGTTGCGGCCCTGACAACCCATGGCTCACTGAACGATGCGTCTGCGGAAAGCGCGGATTGTGAGGCAATGGTTTCCATGTGCGACGATGCTCTCGAAGGGTAGCAGAGCAGCCCGGTGCAGGAGGCACGCAAACAGATGCATCGTGAATACCACGTTGACCACTCGCAGGCGCTGGGACGGCCCATGGAGCGGCTGGTCTTTGGCTATGAGGGACTGCCGATCATCGTGTTTCCAACCTCGTGCGGGCGTTTCTTCGAGTTCGAAGACCAGGGCATGGTCGCGGCTGTCGCAGAAAAAATCCATCGTGGCCAGATTCAGCTCTTCTGCGTCGATTCTGTCGACAGTGAAAGCTGGTATGCGCAGCATGTGGTGGGCCGCTGGCGCATTGCCCGGCACCTGCAGTATGAGCACTACATTATGGATGAGCTCGTGCCGCACATCCGCACGCGCAATCACAACCCGCACCTCGCAATGACCGGCTGTTCTTTCGGCGGCTTTCACGCCGCAAGCATGGCGCTAAAGCACCCGGACAAGGTAAACGCGATGCTCTCCATGGGCGGTGCCTTTAATATTGCGCGCTTTCTACGCGGGTACTACGACGACGATTGCTACTACGCGCTGCCTACCCACTTTCTGCCCAACTTGCACGATCATCGCCTGCTGGAAAAGATGCGGCACAATGCTTTTGTGTTGGCGACCGGCCAGCATGACATGTGCTGGAACGACAATGAGAAGCTGGCGGCGATCCTGCGGTCGAAAAACATCCCGGTGCGGCTTGACGTATGGCAGGACGATACCGGCCATGATTGGCCCTGGTGGCGGCGCATGCTGCAAACCTATCTGTAATCAGCACAGAGGAACGCGTTCTGAACTTTCCGCATCACCACCTGATAAGGAGATCGGTATGAAGAAGATAGGCATCCTGTTCGGCATGGAAAACACCTTTCCACAAGCCTTCGTCGACCGGGTGAACTCGATGAAGGTCGACGGTGTGACGGCCGAATTCGTACAGGTAGGTTCCGTGCAGGAGGCGGCGCCGTGCGGCTATTCCGTCATCGTCGACCGCATCTCGCATGACGTGCCGTTCTACCGTGCCTATCTCAAAAATGCTGTGCTCACCGGCACCGACGTCATCAACAATCCATTCTGGTGGAGCGCCGATGACAAATTCTTCAACTATGCCCTGGCGGCAAAACTCGGTGTTGCGGTGCCGAAGACCGTAATCCTGCCCAGCAAGCAGATGCCGCCGGAAACCAATGACATCTCCTTTCGCAACCTGCAATACCCATACGATTGGCAGGCCACGTTTGATTACGTTGGATTTCCTGCCTTTCTGAAGCCGCACGACGGCGGCGGCTGGAAAGATGTGTACCACGTGCACACGCCGGAAGAGTTCTTCCATGCCTACGACCAGACCCATACCCTGTGCATGACGTTGCAGGCTGCAGTCAAGTTCCGCGAGTACTTTCGCTGCTATGTGGTGGGTCAGCGCGAGGTCCGCATCATGCCGTACGATCCGACGCGCCCGCACGCTGAGCGCTACGTGATGAACCCGCCGAGCTACCCAGCGGAGTTGATCGAGCGGGTAGAGCGTGACGCCCTGACACTGTGCAAGGCCCTTGGTTACGACCTGAACACGGTTGAGTTCGCCGTGGAAGACGGCGTGCCCTATGCAATTGATTTTATGAATCCCGCGCCTGATGCCGATCGCGCCTCAGTGGGTGAAGAGAGCTTCGAATGGATCGTCAATGCGGTTGCAAACCTCGCGGTCGAGCGTGCACGTGCAAACGATGGCACGCCGCCAGAGCTGCGCTGGGCCAGCCTGCTGGGGGCAGATGCAAAGCAGAAGCCGCTACCGGCGACTGGAGACGCAATCAGGCAGGTGGTCCCGGTCAAGTGACTGCCCGCCTACTGTGCGCAGCCCTTTATTTCGTGGGTCTGAACTGCTCCCTGGCACAGCGGCAGACTGGCGCGCCTGCGGGCATCCCTATACCACCCGTCCCTGCGGTGCCTATGGCCGGCGGCGCTTCGGCAGGTTTGCCGCAGTCGTTCAACTACCGCGTGCGTGTCGTTGATGGCCGCAATGGTGCCGCTATCCGCAATGCACACGTAAAGCTTTGGTACGACGAACCCGCGGGCTCGGGCTATGAATTTGCGACGGACGAGCAAGGATACGGCAACATGCCTGCACCCGCGACCGAACCCATTCGCGTGTTGGCAACCGTGACCGACTATACAGACTGCCGCAAGCCGATGCACGGCGACCCGCCCATTGGCTACAACCTGCAGAGCATTACCACCACGGGTATTGCCGTGCAAAACGGCTGTGGCCGCGTCGCTGTCCGCACCAGGCCAGGGGAACTGGTCTTGTTCGTACGCCCGGCGCGCTGGTATGAAGGTCTGAATCGCAATTTAGGCAACTAGCCGCGCCATTGCGTACGCGGTAGACTGCACCGAAGACCTATGCGACCCTCATTCACGCTCGGCATTGAAGAGGAATACCAGACCATTGATCCGGAGACACGCGACCTTCGATCGCATGTCGCCACAGAGATGCTGGAGCACGGCAAACTGCGGCTTGAGGAGCGCGTCAAGGCAGAGTTGCACCAGTCAGTCATTGAAGTCGGCACGCGAGTCTGTAAAAACATCCACGAGGCCAAGGAAGATCTGTACGATCTGCGCCGCAATATGATCCGCCTTGCGGAAGAGAACGGCCTGGTGCTGGTTGCGGGCGCTACGCATCCCTTTGCCGACTGGCGTTCTCAGGAGATCTATCCGGACCCGCGCTACGCGCAGGTTGTTGAAGATTTGCAGCTGGTGGCACGCGCCAACCTGATCTTTGGCCTGCATGTGCATGTCGGTATTGAAGACCGCGAAGCCGCCATTCGGATCATGAATTCGCTGCGGTACTTCCTGCCTCACATCCTTGCGCTTTCGACCAACTCGCCGTTCTGGCAGGGCATGGAGACGGGTTACAAGAGCTACCGTGCGAAGGTGTTTGAAAACTTTCCACGCACCAATTTGCCCGACAGCTTTGCCAGCTACTCGGAGTTTGAAAATTACGTTAACCTCCTGATCAAAACCAACAGCATCGACAACGCGAAGAAGCTGTGGTGGGACGTTCGCCCTCACCCCTTCTTCAACACGGTCGAAGTTCGCATCTGTGACATACCCATGCGCGCGGAAGAGTCCGTAGCCATCGCCGCGCTGATCCAGGCAACCGCCATGAAGCTGCACTGCCTGCATGCAAATAATGTTGATTTTCGGCAGTACTCCCGCGCCCTGCTGATGGAAAACAAATTTCGGGCCGTTCGTTATGGTTTGGATGGCAAACTAATTGACTTTGGCAAAGAGGTCGAGGTACCTGAGCGGGACTTGATCGAGGAGTACCTCCACTTTGTGGAAGACGTTGTCGATGAGCTCGGTTCGCGCAATGAAATCAACTACATTCGCACCATGCTGGAACAGGGCAGCGGAGCGGACCGGCAGCTGAAGGTGTGGCGGGAGACGAACGATCTGAAAGCCGTGGTGGACTACATGGCGTCTGAGACGCGGGCAGGATTGTAAGGAAAGCAAACTGTTTCCACCGCCTTCGGAAAAAAAGTTACTTTTCCTTGTGCATTGGTTGTTATTTCACGCTATCTTTATCACAATCCTCATGCAAACCGCCGTCCTGCATGGGCGACCCCAGCTTCAGCCAAAGGTTTTCAGCAACGCATTTGCCGCGTCGACAGTCGACGTGTACCTCCGATTCGCTTACCGCAGTCTGTTCTGAGGAGAGTCGTACATGGATTTGAAGAGCTTCGCATCCGCCCAGCAGTATTTCTCACGCCGTAACTTCATGTGTACCGCCGGCATTGCTTCCGCTGCCGTGGCGGCTATGCCGGCTTTCGGCCTGCAATCCGCAGCCAACCAGCCTGCCCAGGCAGGGCAGGGACGCCGCGCCACCGCCCGAGAACCGCTTGAGGACTGGCACAACTGTCTCTATGTGCACCGCACCATGTCGAACCTAAACCAAGAGACCGTCACCGCCGTCCGCCACTGGACCGACCGGCTGTTCAGTTTCACCGCCACGCGTGACCCGG
>CAXTFT010000062.1:0-1066 GCA_964243585.1 uncultured Terriglobus sp. | reverse complement strand
CGGCGGCATGGGCGCGGGTGGTGATGATATGGGTGGTGGACGCCGTCCCATGTCTCCCGACACCGTGATCATTTCGTCGAATGAAAACCCGCTTGGACCAGCACCCTGCGCGCTGGAAGCGATCGGCACCGCGGCAAAAAAAGGCGGACGTTACGACCGTGAATACAGCACCGCGATGACGAAGGCCATCAGCGATCAGTTCCAGTTGAAGCCAGGTTACGTGCGCATCTACCCGGGTTCGGGCGGACCGCTTGATCTCGCTCTTTATTCCAACATCGGACCGGACAAGCCGCTCGTCCTGGGCGACCCGACTTATGAGCAGGGTTTCCGTGCGGCCGCGACCATGAAGGCGAAGACCTTCATGATTCCGCTGGATAAGACCACCTACAAGTACGATGTCAAAGCCATGCTGGCCGCACATCCAAATCCGGGCGCGTACTACATTGTGAACCCGAATAATCCCACGGGTACCATCACCCCCAAGGAAGACATCGCCTGGCTGGTTGCTAACAAGCCTGCCGGTTCAGTTGTCATTGTCGATGAGGCATACCACCACTTCTCCGATCAGGATTCCGTTCTGGACATGGTCGCGGCGGACAAGGACGTTATTGTCCTGCGCACGTTCTCGAAGATCTACGGCATGGCAGGCGTTCGCGCCGGCTTCGCGTTCGGCCGGCCGGACATTCTTGCGCGCTTTGAAACCATAACCCCGAACGATCGCCAGATCGGCAGCATCTCGCTGACCTCTGCCGCCGCGGCTGCTGCCAGCCTCAACGACAAGACACTGGTGCCGTTGCGCCGCAAGATCAATAAGGACACACTCGACGACACGCTGGCGTTCCTCTCCAAGAACGGCTACAAGTTTGTTCCGGGAGCGCAGGCCAACATGTTCATGGTCGATGTAAAGCGACCGGGTGCGGAAGTGCAGCGCGCCATGCTGGGCGAGAAGGTAGCCATTGGCCGTGTCTGGCCCATTATGCCCACATACGTTCGAGTTACCGTCGGTACACCGGACGAGATGAAGAAGTTCCAGACGGCCTTCTACAAGGTCATGAACGAGCCAACC
>CAXTFT010000061.1:7699-19244 GCA_964243585.1 uncultured Terriglobus sp. | reverse complement strand
CTGCTCAATGGCAAGCCGGTTGCGCTGCTTGGGGCCAATATGCACGGCGAAGCTCCGGTCCGCGGCGGCAAAGCCAACAACGATGAAGACATCAAGAACATGTTTTCCATGCTGCACGGGATAGGCGCGAACTTTGTGCGGCTTTGCCACTATCCTCATGACGAGCGCACTACGCGTGCAGCCGACCATGAAGGCATCATGGTATGGTCAGAGATCCCCATTTGGCAGCGCGTTTCGTTTGAAAAACCTGAGGTGTATGCAAAGGCCGTCACCATGGTGCATGAGATGATCCGTCGCGATCGTAATAAGGCATCCATCATTCTTTGGTCCGTTTCCAATGAAACGCCCAACAATCCCACGCGTACCCACTTCCTGACCGATCTCGCAAACGAAGCACGCCATACTGATCCGACGCGCCTGATTACCAGCGCCCTGATTGGACCCAAGTCAGACAAGAACAGCGTTGTGCAGGACGATCCGCTTATGGCGGCTCTGGACGTGGTAGGTCAGAACGAATACATCGGTTGGTACGACGGTACGCCAGAAGATGCAGACCTTAAGACTTGGACCTTGCCGCAGAAGCCCTTCATTATGACAGAGTTCGGAGCGGAGGCCACACCCGGTAATCACGGCGGTATGCACGACCGCTGGGCAGAAGAGCAGCAGGCATATGTGCTGCAGCATCAGTTCGACATGATCCGCCGCATTCCACAAATGCGTGGGGTTACGGTGTGGGTGCTAGCGGATTTCCGTTCTTCAACGCGCAATATACCTAAACTGCAGAATGGGTTCAACCGCAAGGGCCTGTTCTCAGAGACAATGCAGCCCAAGCAAAGCGTGGAACTAGTGCGAAAAACATACGCGGAGCATCCACCGGTAAAGGCAGAGTAAGCAGGCTCACACGGCACAGCACAAGAGCAGGCACCTTCGGGAGGCCTGCTCTTTTTCGTACGCCTACGGAACACATTACATCGGTGTACGCAAGCTGTGTGCAACCAGCCAAATTGCATTTGTTGCTCTTATCTCCTTCTTCCGTGCAGGAAGCGTTTGAGACGCGGGTTGGATCACAACTGCAATGCGAAAGCAGCTGCTTGGCATACCTCGCAGCAATGGTGAAGTTGGCGCCATGGCGCTAAAGGAAACATTCGGTATCGCAATACATTGTGACGGTACCTGAAAGCATCAAGAGCTACGAGGCACTGAGCAGAACTGACTAGTGCAAGTGCTTTGTAGACACGGAGTGTAACTCACTGCTTTTGATCGCCGCCAATGGCAATGACTGTGTATTTCACAGTGGTGGTCCCAATGTTGCGAACGGTGTGCAGCGTTCCATAAGCCACATAGATAATGCTGCCGGGTTCGGCTTTCTCCGACAGGCCGTCATGTTCAAAGGCCAAGGTCCCTTCGCGCACCAGCATTAACTCAGAGTGCTGAATTGTGTGCGGCGGATTCGGCTTTGTTCCGGGCTTCTGTATCGATTCGTGAACGGAAAGTGCTTCACCGGTCGCGAGCATGGCGCGCAAAATATTGCGGCTTTCGCCACCGTTCGCCATGGCACGGACCGTTCCCTGATCCGGCTTGAACACGCGGGCCTTGGAAAGATCTCCTGTGCCTGTTGCGGCAGGTGAAACCTGCGCGAAATCGCTACTCCACGCCATCAGCAAGCAAGCCACTAAAAGATATCTCATGGCATCATGCTACGCCGCTCTTACACACGTTTCAGGAATCGCACCATACCTACAGGTTTGGAAGCGATCTGGCAATCTATTTATAGGAGACTACCTTGAACCCTGAAGTTCAAACCGTTAGCGCGCAGTCTCGGTTCCGATTGGTACTTGTCATGAAAGTGGATGTTTGTTCTAACAACTGCAACCCACGTCAGGCTTGCTTACTCTGTCGTATCTAATGTCCAGAACTGAATTCGGCTAGCAACATTCCATTTGAAACCTCCTTGTTGTGTGCAAACGTATTCCACACAAGGCCGGATCGAAGGTTTTCTGCCATCAACATGCTGATGCCAAGATCGATGCCGAGCACATCGGCGTTGTACCAGTCGGTCTGCGGGTGCAGTGCATCACAAAATCCGTACCGTCCCCAGCACTTTTCACCATACTGCTGTTGCAGCGACCGCAGAACGCGAATGCATTCCTTAGGCAGAAACGGCAGAGAACCAGCAGCGGCACATGGCACTACGCTACCGTCGAGGCGACCTAGCCTCGGTGGGCCTCCCCAGGCTTGATAGCCCGTCTGTGAATCGGATGCTGTAATACCCCAGTAATCTTCGGAATATGGAGTACCCATACCAAGACAGAAGGCCTTGTGTGCGCGCGTTGCTTTTACAGAATTATCAAAGTAGTTTGTGAACGCATCGTGCCTGCCGCGAAAGTCGAAATAGGCATGGCTGTACTGGTGGACGAACAGCGGGTCGTCTCCGCTGATGTACTCGATGCCATCGTAGGTCATCATGGGGCGTGACCACGCTGTCCAGGCCTCCGGGCCCACTGGGTGCGTGGGCGAACCCATGGCGAGCAGCGGGATCATCATTAACTCACAATAGTGGTTCCACGTGGCATCGATAAAGCCGGCATTCTTGCGCTCCGGCGGATTCCATCCCATGTGGAAGAGCGGTCCGCCATTCATCATCCACGGCCAGTCCACGCGCTCGTAGATCGCGGTCGCATACCGCACAATATCGCGGTCTGCGTGGAAGTAAGCGCGCGCGGTCAGCACACCACACAGCAGCAATGCGGTGTCGATGGAAGACACCTCGCTCCACACCATCGGCTTGCCAGTGTCGATGTCGTTGAAGTGATAGAAGAAGCCGTGCTCGTGCGGCAATTGTTCTGCGTGGAAGCGCAGCGTGCGCAGCACCTGCTTTCGCGCCGCAGCGTGCGATAGAAAGCCTCGGCGATCACCAATGCACAGCGCCGCAAGCCCAAATCCGGTCGCCGCGATGCTGGCATTGCTCCGTGGATCGCGCTTGCCGTTGTTGCCGTAAAACGCAGCGCGGTCCAGTACCTGTCCTGTTTCCGCGCCGACCTGCTCGACGAAGTAAAGGCAGGCACGACGTTCCATCTCGTTCAGAAAGGCATCGTCTTCATGCGAGAGTAACGAGGCTGGCAGATGTACAGGGTGCGGCTTCCGTAGGGCGGCATGCAGCGACACGTCCGCAGCCGTTCCAGCAAGCAGGGCAAGCGCTTCGCGACGATTCATCTCTACCGCCGCTCCACCAGCAACACGGCGAGTCCCTGTGCAGGTACCGTGATGTCGATACGACCGTTCTGCAGGTGAAGATGCTCTGCCGGGGCCATGGCACCGGCGGCCTTTAATGCTGTCACCTGCGCCTGCGTCAGATCGCCCGGTGGACGTCCCATGCGGTCGAACGCGGCGACCACGTTGCTGTGCGTGGGATCCACACGCAACAACTCCACAGCTGCGTCAGCTGGCACGTGCTCCAGATGCAGAGCAAAGGTGCGGTCCGGTCCAAGCGTCGCGGGCGGGGCCGTGTAAGTCGCCCCCGTGCCTGCGGGTGCCGTATAGTTCCACAGCGCAATCGATACGGAGGAGTTGCTTGTTGTTGCCAGCGCGGATTGCGACTGCAGAGCAATGCGCCGGTCACCCAACTGGTGCAAAACGCGGAAGACGTTCAATGATGGCTTCGGAATGCCGTCTGTCGCCACAACGCCAAAGCCACCGTAAAACGGTGTGTGATTCACGCCCTGCTCCTCGAAGACATCAGAGAACGACCAATACGCCATGTCCTGCACCAGGCCGTCACACTGGCGAATAGTGTTGGCCAGCCATGGCCCCATATAGGTTGTGTCGGTCACGTTTGGCTCATTGCTGTAGCTGGCGTTGTACTCGCTGAAAATGAGTGGCAGCTCTGGCAAGGCGGAGTGTGCAATCTCTTCGTGGACTTTCTTCACGGCGCGGTACACCATCTGGTCGCGTGGCACCTGCTCTTCGGTGCCGAGTACGTCATGCGCAGTGTCGTTTGCATAGACGTGCGTTGAGACAAAATCGACCGGCACATGAGCCGCTTTCACATGCTGCAGAAAAGGTGTGACCCACGCGGCCTGCGCGGTGGATGGACCGCCCACCTGCAGGCGCGGCGAAACTGCCTTTAAGACGCGCGCCGTGTGGTCGTATAACTCAAAGTAAGTCGTCTGCTTCGGATCACCGCCCCAGAAATCAAGGTTCGGCTCGTTCCACACTTCGAACCTCCAGGTGGCAACTTCAGCAATGCCGTAGCGCTCGATCAGGTGTTGCGCAAAGGCCGTCATCATGCCGTCCCACGCTGCATAGTCCTTCGGAGGCGAGACAACGGGGTGGTACCAGAACGGGTGCAGCATGGTGGGGTCGGCGGCCATCTGCCTCGGCATAAAGCTGATCTCGACGTAAGGCTTCACACCATTTGCCAGCAGGCCGTCGTAGATTTCGTTGACATAGGTGAAGTTGTACTTCGACGCATCCTGCACCTTGTGCGCTGCGAGTCCCGGGTCTTTGGTGACGCGGTCTGGATCGTACAGACCTACTTCGTCGTTCAGAATGCCGTGAAAGCGCACGGCCTTGAAGCCGGTAGCCTGCTTAACCGTTCGAAGATCGTTGCGATAGCTCTCACGTAGCGCCAGGATCGCGCGGCCGGAGCCGAAGGTCTGCTCCCAGAAGTGCGGAAAGGGCGTCGTCTTGGCGTTGGTGTCCACGGTGACGGTCTCCACAGACTGCGCCTGCGCCGGAACACAGGACAGTACTTGGGCACCTAGCAGAATAGAGAGCAGCGGAGTAAGTCGCATGGTAAGTCCTTACTGAATGTTAGGGAAAAGAAGAGGGGCGAGCCGAAGCGGCACACCCCTCTTTGAGGTCAGACCGAGCCTAGAAGCTGAAGCGTGCCTGCAGATTGACAATGCGGCCTGACAAACCAGAGCTTGCCTGCCCAAATTGCGCGGACTGGATATTACCGGTCACCGAACTCGGTGAAAGGTTGGTCAGGTTGAACAGGTTGAAGGCATCCGCGCGGACCTCAAGGTTCGGGTGCTCACCCAGGTAACGCCAGCTGGGCAGACCGAATGCCTTGCTGACGGTCGCGTCAAGGCTCTGGTATCCCGGCCCGTCAAATGAGTTACGCGCAACACCTGGCAGCGTGGGCAAGCCATAAGCGGCGCCCGTCGCTGGTATGCCCGTGGTCGGAATGCCGAAGTAGTTCTGGTTGGTACCAGCGTTCGGGAAGTTGACGTTTGCCAGCCCCTGCTCGTAAGAGCGTGTGCTGTGATTGCGGCCGCCGGTGTTCGTGTACGACGACGGGCGCAGCGACGTGTAGCCACTGGTGCCGTAGTACAGGTTCCCTGCCGGCACGTTATAGGTTGCGGTGAATGGAAAGCCAGTGTGGACGTTGTAGATGCCCGACAGCGTCCATCCATCGACAACGGACGACACAGCTTTGTGACCCTTGAAGAACACCGGCTGCCAGGTACCGAAGATCTTCAACGCCTTACCGAAGTTGTAATCGGACCGGCCATAGGCTAGGCGCGGATCGAAGGAGTACGGGTCCTGGTAGTACGGCTGCGAGCCCTGGTCCATGGCCTTGGCGTACTGGAACTCTGCATCGAACGAAAACTGGTGCGACATCTGCTTCTTAAAGCCGGCCAGCAGCTGGTTGTTATTGGCCGTCCCGGTGTTATGGAAGTACGCGATGTTCTGCACCAGCGGATTCTGCGCAAGCCCTTGCGTAAAGGTGCGTACGTAGGCCTGGCTCTGCAGCGTCAGGTGGCGGGTTACGCTGCCCTGGTAACCGGCAGTGAACACCAGCTTCCACGGCAGTTCAAACTGGGTATCCAGCGAGTAATGCTGGCTATAGATGGTGGGCTGGTTCGGCTGGTATGCCACCAGGCCTGCACCGCCGCCTACCGGCAGGTTTGCGGCGTTGATGCCGGTTACCGCGTTCGGGTTTGCGGGAAAGCCATACAGCGAAGTCGCGCTGGTACCTGTCGTGTACAGAATGCGCGGATCTATATTCGCGACACCATTCTGGATGGTGCTGTTGTTGAACGACGGCGAGTACACAAACGGGAAGTTACCCGCTTCGTTTCCTGCAATGGCAATTTCGGTCTGGTTGTAGTTCAGGCCATATCCACCGCGAACGACCATTTTATGCGCTGCAAAATCAGGGTTGTAGGCGAACCCAAACTGCGGGCCCACGTTGCCCTTCTGTGCGTTGGTCTGGTTGCCGCCCGCACGCACGCTCATGCCGGTGTACGTTGCTGCACCGGTCCCGAACTGCACATTGCCGATGTTGTTCTGCTTCGACGACAGCGGTCCGAAGTACGAGTAACGCACGCCCATGGTCAGCGTTAAGTTGCGTGTTGCTTTCCAGTCGTCCTGCGCGAAGAAGCCGTACAGCGTCTCGCGCGTGTCCTGACGATTGGTGGTGACCAGACCAGTGGCCGGATTGAACTGCGCGCTCTCAGCGTGCGGCGCATCGTTCAGGAACGCCCACATGTTGTAAAAGTTGTACGACGGACGCGCTGAGTACAGTGGGTTATTCAGGTAATACAGCCGGTTGACCTCGCCGCCAAATTTAATGATGTGGTTGCCAGTCGTCTTGGTCGCCACATCCTTGTAGGTGTAGGAGTGCTGGTTCAGATTGCTGGGACCGGGCGCGCCGAAGAAGCCTACCTGGATGTTCTGTGTACCAAGCGAATCGATGGATGACTGCGCCAGGCCGAACGGTTCCTGCGGATTGTCTGTTAACTCGTTCCAGCGGTAGCCTGCATCGTTCACGCGCGCCTCGTTCAGGAAGCTGGATGAGAAGACATGATTCCAAATGGCGGAGTAGGCGTCGTTGATCTGGTTGTGGTTGTAAAGGTTGTAACTGCGCGTGGTACCCGTAAGGTTGGTGCGTGTGAGCGGCACCCAGTAAATGGTGAAGGTCAGGTGATCCTTTTTCGTCACATCCGAATCGAGACGACCGTTGAACTGCTGCCCAACCTGGTTGGTCGGGTTCTGCGTCTGGTAGTACGCGATGGTGGGCGTGTTGGTCAGGCCACTCCCAACTCCGGGATTCGAGTTGCTCTGCCATGTGGTGTCCTGCGTGCCACGCGCGGTGCCTACCGGCGAACCCAGGTTCAGGCCACCAGTTACTGTACGGCAGTTCACACCTTCCACAAAACCTGAGTCTGCACAGGTTTTGTTTATCAGCGTTGCGCCGTTTGGCGCAGATCCCGCGTAGTTCAGGTAAGTGGACGCGAGACTGCCTGCCGGTGCCAGGGCGCGATATGCGGCTGTTTCGTACCACTCATTGTTGGGACGCGTGGAATGATCGCGCTGTGTCTCGTATGCGAAAAAGAAGAACAGGCGATCCTTGATAATGGGCCCGCCCACGCTGCCGCCAATCTGATTGGAGCGCGTGGCATCGCGGATCAAACCACGATCAAGTGCTGAGCCCGCGTTGAAGGTATTGGAACCGTTGTAACGTTGATAGGCGTTCAGTCCGGGGCGATTTGCGCGAAAAAAGGCGCTGCCGTGAAACTGGTTCGTGCCCGTCTTGGAGTTGACCTGAACCTGTGCGCCGCTAAAACGGCCGTTCTCTGCGTCGTAGCCGTTCGAAACCACGCGCACGGAACTGACCGAATCCTCAGACGGCGTGATGACCGATGCACCACCCCACACCGAACTGACTGTGTTGATGCCGTCGATGGAGATGCCGTTCGTGCCGTTCTGCCCCCCGTTGGCGTTGGCCTGCGGTGCGTTCTCCGTCTGGAAAATGCCGTTGGCGCGCGCTGCGCCGCCAGGGCCAACCGTGCCAGGCAGCCTGCCGGCATCAGTGCTGCCCGAAGCCTGGGCGCCGTCGCCAAACACGCCGGGCGCAAGCTGTGCCAACTGGAATACATCGCGGCCCGCGGAAGGCAGATGCTGGATCTGATTTTCAGAAATGGTGCCGCTGATGGTGGCTGTAGCCGTCTCCAGCGCAGGTGTGTCATCGCTGGTCACGGTCACGCTGGTGCCTACATCGCCAACCGCCAGTTGCACATTGACCGCGTTCTGCTGGTCCGGCGTGATGGTCAAGTTGTCGAGCTGACGTGGAGCAAATCCGGTAGCAGTTGCAGACAGCTTGTAGTGATCCGGTGCCAGCGCGTTGAAGGTGTACACACCGCTCTCGTTCGAGGTAGAAGTCAGCGTACGATTTGTCTCGACATCAGTCAATGTAAGGCTGGCTCCGGGTATAGCCGCGCCACTGCCATCCGTTACGGTGCCTTGAATGGATGCGCGAAACTGTGCATGTGCCACGCCGGTGCACACCAATGCAAGAGGAGCGCTGACGCTGAAGAATATGTGAAGCCGGGGTTTTGAAAAGATGAACATGGTACCTCCTGAAACGGCGGATGACCTGCACCGAAACTCAGAAGTTGCGAGTAGAGGGAATCGCCGCGGTGTTGCGTTTTGTTGACTGCGGCAAGCCTTGCAAAGCTGATGCCCTATAAGAAGGACGAGCGAACTTTCCTGCGCCCAGCCGCCCTCCTTTCAACGATAGAGGATCAATCATGAACACAGCACGTTTGCTCTGCGCCATTGGACGCCAGCGGTGTGCACCCTCTACACATACAGCCGAACAGCGCCTCTGCAGGCGAACACGGACCAGCCTTTTCTACTTGATTCCTATGGACTTGCACTTAGGTCCGTCAAGTACAAGAGGGTCGGAAGGCAGATGCACTAGATAGTTGCTTTCTGTACCTAAGGCGTTACGACTAAGTACGCGAACTTTACCCGCGCACTCAATCCGTCATCTGCAGGACGACATATCAATGAGCGGTGTTGTTAGGAGCGAGCATTACTGGACCCTGCCAGAATGCAGCGCGATGACCAGCTGCATCGAGCACTGTTACCTGGCACTGGTACTCGCCTGGCTGCATACCGGCGAGTGGCACTTTGATGTTCACCGGCGTTACGCCGAGTCGGCTTTCAGCCAGACTCATGGCCTGCACTGGCCGGGTCTCGCTTACCTTGCTGCCGTTTCGAAAGAAGTCGACAAACGCGACCAGAGGCTTGGCTGATGTTGCCTGCAGCGTTGCACCGCTTGCGGCAGTAATGGCAGGGTTCGCCGCGCCGGGCGAAACCGTGCTTCCTACATAAGCCTGCAGAAACACCTCCATGGTCCGGTCCACCCGGAAGACGCGCGTGACGCTTGGGATCAGTTTGCCGTCGCTGTTGACCAGGGGATCTGCGGCGTCGTTCTTTGCCTGATCCTTACCTTTCATGGTGTTGAACAGCGCCTGATGCGTGTCGACTCGTTGATTGCTGAGCACAACGGAGCTGATGGGCAGCCGCTTGGTTTCCTTGTTCAGGTTTGGAATGGCAAAGCTAGTCTGGTAGGTGCCGATGCGCCCGGTCTCGTTGTCGCGCGCGAGGAACTTGATGTTGTAGCGACCAGGCAGGAGGGTGAAGCCGGTGCTGTACTCGACGGGGCGTTTGGCAAGCTCCGCGGCAGAAGCGTCGCTGAGCTTCACGTCCACATTGTCACGCACATTTTGCACCGTGGTGCCGCCGACTTCGTCCTTGATCTCGCAGACGAAATCGATCACGGTGTGTTCATTGCCGGAGCGCTTGGCGAGTGCGAGTTCACGGCCAGGTATCTTGACGGTGACCGGCACGAAATACTCCGCACGGTTCAACTGGAAGTAGTTCACCTCCATGGCAATCGTCAAATCGGTCACCGGGTCGCCCAACATCAGCGCATCTTCCAGTTGCCGTTCTTTCTCCGTGCCGTTGAACTTGCCGAACTCCTTGCCCGCGTAGTAACCCAGGCGGTAGTCCAGGCTGGCGTTAAGAGTTTCGGGTACCGTGATCTTCACCTTGCGGAAGTGACCGTTCTGCGCGGTATTCGTCGTGTAGTAACCGATCAGGTAGTAGTCCGACACCGCCTTCTGCGCACGCACAATGCCCTGTGTCAGGTCGTTGTTGTCGAAGAAGGCCTTACCGCCCGTGTCCGCCGCAAGCGAGTACAGCGTGTCCTGCGATTGCTGAAAGCGGTCGTTGCCGGCCTGCGCCGCCGTGCCGTTGTACATGGACTGGTTGCCGGGTGAACCCTGCGTGGCATCGCCGAGCGGAGCCTGCGCCACCAGGCCGCGTGCATCGACCGGCCAGAACGAAACACCGGACCGAACCGCCGCGTCCACGGTCGCGTGCAACTGCGCCTGGTTGTCGTTGCCGTTCAACCGAAGGCCGCTGGCAAAGTACAGCAGCACCTTCTTCTCATTCATCTGGCCCAGCATGCGCGCGGCAGTCTGCAGTGCGGAAAGCTGCCGGTCCGTGTTAAAAATGTTGAACTCGCCCGAGTCCTGTCCAAAGGCCGCGCCAGTGTCCGCACTGCTGCTGTCGTCCACCCCCTCGGCAGAACCCTGGCCTTCGCCGACGATCATCGTCTCCAGAATGGAGAGCATGCGATTGCGGTCTGCCGTGAAGTCGAGCAGCACATCGACGGCGCCGCCGCCATAGCGCAGGATCGAGACCATGTCGGCTTCGGTCATCTGCGTTCGCACGAACTTCTCGGCCGCGGACAGCGCGCGCAGCTGGTCGTCCGGCCGCATGGCTGTCATGTCGAAGTAGAAGGCAAGCAGCCGACGGTTCTTGTATTGCCGCTTGTCACCTTCTGCGGCAAACGATGTGCTTGTCAGCCGCTTGTAGATCTTGATCTGCTCATCGTCTGCCGACGCTACCGGCAACGGCTGTGCATCGACCGGCAATGTTTCGTGTTCAAAGACTCGGATTTTCTGCGGTGCGCCATCTTCCGTGACGGTGAAATCTTCTGCCTTTAGCCCCGGGATGAACTTGCCGCCTTTGTCCTTGATGACGACCGTCTCCGTGACAAGCTGCGACTTTACGCTGAGCGTGAAAGTCGAGTCTTTGCCCTGTACCGCGTTGGTCCCAATCTGCTGGGCAGAGGCTGTAGCAAACACCATCAGCGCGAACAAAGTAGCAAAGTTAAGCATCAGAAGCGCAGCCTCCCGCTGATCTGCAGACTTCGCATCGACCGCGTGGATAACGGCAGACCAAAGGTGGTGCTGTTGGTGACCGTGTTCCAGCCGGTGTAGACCACATGGTTCAAGAGGTTGGTCGCATCTACCCGCAGGTCGAAGGTAGTTGGATCGCGCAGCCGAAAGGTACGTGCAAACGAGGAGTCGAGCGTTACCGCATTAGGCCCTTCGATGGAGTACCTCCCGGCGTTGCCCCACTGTCCTGCAGCGGGCGTGCTGTAGGCCCCCGCGTTCAGAAAATACCCCGCGGGACCCGTGTACAGCGGTGCCGCAGTACGGTTTGCACGGATGATTCCCGTAAAGCCAGTGCCTGGAACCGGAGTGAAATAAATGGGCGTCTGCGGCAGGCCCGATCCGGCGGAAAGCTGGCTGGCAACCGTCCAATTCTTCAACAACGTTCCGCGCCATCCGGTCAGGAACGTACCGCCACGTACTCCAACGCCTGTTGTGTACTGCAGCGAAAGCTTCAAGAGGTGCCGCTGATCGAAGCTGGACCGGCTGCGTTCCGCATGCAGATC
>CAXTFT010000061.1:0-7689 GCA_964243585.1 uncultured Terriglobus sp. | reverse complement strand
AGCCAGTTCTGCGCAATCGATTCTGCGGGTTGGGTCACGTCGGCGGTACTGCCAAACGAGGTGTAGCCATTGCCGCCCAGCAGGGAAACGTTGTCGATGGAGTGCGCAAACACATAGTCGAGCGTGGCAGTCAGCCCGCTGCGCAGGCGTCGTCGCAGCTGCACTTCTCCCGCGTGCCGGATCGATGCGCCGTTGCTGGTGCGGTACACAAAGCCACGCGGACAAGCGGCGCAAAAGGCAGCCGCGCCCGGCGCGTAGGTGTTTGGCAGAAACTCCTGTGGACCGCGCGTGCCCTTGGTGCCAAGATAGGTCGCGGTGAGCACAAGAGCGCTGGGCAGGTCCTGTTGTGCGGACAAGTTCCAGGTCTGCGCGTACCCGGTGCGAAAGTCCGGGTCGATGGCGAAGGTGTTTGCGGTTGTGCCGGCGCAATCGCGAAAACCATTTGCCAGCGTGAGCGGGCACGCGCTGCTGTTGGAGACGCTCAGGCTCCTGGACAGTGGTGCCTGCTGCGACATGGACTCCGCGCTGTTCAGATAAATGGAGGTGTCCACGTAGATGCCGTAACCGGCGCGCACCACAAGCGACGAGGTCGGCAGGGGCCGCCAGGACAAACCGAGGCGTGGCTGAAACTTGCGATAGTCCGGACGCACCAGCGACGAAGGGTAAGACTGCCCTGTGAGTGCGCCCTTCGGGGTGGACCCGAGTACAGGTGCTACTGCGGTGAAGCCCGGCGCAACGTCCAGGTTGACCAGCCTGCCCTTCAACTCGGTCATGGGCGCGCCATAGTCCCAGCGCAGCCCTACCTTCAGTGTCAGATTCGATTGCACACGCCAGTCGTCTGACAGGTATACGTCGGTGACCGACTGCCGAAAATACTTGTCTGCGTTGCCGAAGGCAATACGGCTGGTGTCCGGCACGCCAATAAGGAAGTCTGCAAAATCGGATCCGGTCGTGTTCGCGCCGCTTGTTGCCGCTCCGGTAAAGGTGAACGAGCCGCGCGCGTTTTCCTGCTGCAGCTGGTTGAACTCCTGTCGCCGAAAGTCGAGGCCAACCTTGACAACATGTCTGCGATGGTTCCATGTGCCGGTCATCGACAGAGCGTCCGTCCGATTGCGATTGAAGGCACTTTGTACATCGTCCAGCGCGGCGACACCGCTGGCAAACTCGAGGTTCGGCGGACCCCAGTTGGTGGCGCTCTGTTCGTTGCCGCCAATGCCTGCACTCCCGGAGATATTTGCGCGTCCAGCGAAGTAAGGCTGCACGCCGGTGCGCAGACGGCTGAAACGATAGCCCGTCTCCAGCAGCAGCTGGTGCGGGAAGCGGTGCGACCAGTTCACGTTCGCATCGAGGCCAAGCGTGTTCCGAAGGTCGCGAAAGTGGAACAGGTTCTCGTTGTCGGATCGCACACTGCGGAATGCAAGTCCTCCGTAGAAGCTGTCGCGGCGACCAACGCTCTTATCGAGGCGGCTCTGCAGCGCGTCGATGTGGGTGTTGTTCAAAACCTGTGTCTGGTAGTTGTAACGCGTGTTGCCGCTGAGGTTCGGCAGTGGGTAGAGTTGCAGGAGCGCCGCGGCCTGTGTGCTGACGGGTATGTTGCCGGTGTAGGGCAGAGCTGTTGCAGGGTTCAGCACCGTGGCAGGCGCACCCTGCGACGTGACCGTACCGGACAGGTCGCCCGCGCGCTGTGCCACAGTAGGCACAAGCCCGGAGATCGTGTTGGCTTCGCTGTCCCTCGTCCACTGGTAACCAATGAAAAAGTTCGGGCCATTGAGCAGCAGATGCGGTATGCGGATAGGGCCGCCGAGTGTGGCGGTTCCGGTGAAGCGGTTGTACGAGGCTTTCGGTACGGGTAGACCTGTGAGCGAGTAAGGTCGCGCATCGAAAGCGGAGTTACTCAACTGCGCGCCGACACTGCCGGTGTACAGCGCCTTTGTGCCTGCCCTGCGCGTTCCAAACGCCGGAGAGATAGAGTACTTCGATGTGGCTGCGTTGTTTTCGCTGCCGTTGATCAGTAAGCCGTCATTTGCTCGCTCCGCTTCAGGACTGGCCGGTGACGGTGGTGCGCCTTCTGCGGCTGTTGTTGCCGGTTTCGCCGCAGTAGCAGGCGCGCGGCTTGCAATTATGGCGGGTGCGACGCTCGCTTTTTCTGCACTTGCCAGCACTTCGGCCAGGGGCAGCATCTGCAGTTCCAGCATGGACCCAGTCGTGGCCGGAACCGTTACCTTCGTCTCCACGGGAGTAAACCCGAACATATGCACGCTCAGGACCCACTCGCCCGCGGGGAGCTCCGCGAACTGGAACAGGCCCTGTGTGTCCGTCACAGTGGAAAGCTGCTGGCCGCCGCGCGTCGCCGTGACCGTGGCACCCGGTACCGGCAAGCTTGAGAACAGCACACGTCCGTGGTGTTCCGCGGCTGCCGCCACGCCGGCGTACAGCAACAGGCAGCCGGCAAGCGCGCGTGGTGCTGCAATGGCAAAGTGGAGACGCATCGCCTAGTTTTCGCTCGGCTTCTCGACATGGTCGATCACCATCACGTCCACGTTTGGCTTGCCTGCATCGAGCTTCAGGCCGATCTGCTCCTGGATGGCTTTATACAAATCCGGCGGGGCATCCGGTTCATCGCTGTGTACGACCTTAACTCCAAAGATTGCGAACTGGGATTCGTCAGGATTCCACTTCAGTTTGCCGTCAAAGCGGCCAGCCAGATCTGTGTGGTTCACAACAGGACGGTCAAGAACCGTTTGCATCCACTTTGAAAAGCCTTCCATCGTGATATTCCGGAAGGTAAGATTGCCAAGCTGACGAAAGAAGAACGCGCTTGGTGTGCTCGGGTCCGCTGCGCTCTTTTCCAGCTTTGGCCCTGCCTTTGCGACGGAGAGGACATAGGCGTTGAGCTCCCGCTTGTCCATGTGGAACTTCAGGCCAAAGCGGGAGACAAGCAGCTTCTGCATCATGCCTCGCGTCTGCTCCTCGTTCGCCTGCCCTGGGGTGTCCTGCTTGCCCATGATGTCGAACTTTTCAGACTCCATCCAATTCGGGCCACCTGAGACCTGCTTGGTCTGAACCTGATAGGCAAACATGATGAGATCGTTCAACGTGGTGTTGCGCGTCTGGAACTTGCCGGGAGGCCCGCCAAAACCCTTGCCGGGCGCGTTTGGATCGCTAAGCTTGATGGTCGCAACTTCAAAGCTGGGATCGGCTTTCGGGTCCATTGGCGGAACTTTAGGTGGCGGCTCAGGAATGGCCCACGCAATGTCCGGTGTGGCTCGTATCAGGATAAGTGGTAACGGCTTCTCGCCCTGTGTCCACTCTCCTGTAATGGTGTTGTTGTCCGCAGACATTTTGCCGGTAAACACACCGTCGATGACCTCGACACCCAGACGCAGCTCGCCACCCTGATATGTCGTCGTTTTAACAGGAATAGGCTGGCCACCCTGGTCGATGCTGTAGAAAATCGTGCGCAGGGTCCCATCGGGTGCCTTCGCGATCTTGACGACGGTGCGAAGATCTTTGCCGGCGTGCAGCGTACCCTGCCACGTGTCTTCGATCCCCTTGGCTGCCGCTGCCTGAGCGAAGGCATGGGGTGCCATCAGTACACCGGCCACCGGCATAGACACGACCGACATGCCAACGATCAAAAGTCCCCGGGTAATTTGAAGACGCACATTTTCACGGCGCAACAGGATCATTGTGGAGCTCCTTTGCAGTTCACCCTCCAGGCACAACGCCTGCAAGGACGGCTGGACTTCAACAGGTTACGGCTATGCAGCCTTGGACGTACGAAGAGGATGACGGTACGTGCAGGTACGGAAATGTCTCTTCTGAAGTTCAATATGCATCCACCACGGGCTGGTCGACGGCATCCACCACGAGCACTTCGGAAGCCCCCCTGCCGGGCACAAGTTTTAGGCCAAGCTGCTCCTGCAGAGCGGTATAGATTTCTGGCGGGCGATCGCCAACTTCGGTCTTTCGTCGCCTCGGCTAACTCATCGGCTGACCACTTCAAAGAAAAATCATAGGTTCCTTCGAGAGCGGTCTTATCCACGACGGTACGACCCACTTGGTCGGACAGGAAGGCCGCAAACGCCTTCAAGGGAATGGCCGTACCCGTCATCTCCCTGTTGTGAATGTTGGTGCCGGCGTGTTCCTCTTCCAAAGGCTCGCTCTTCCTAAAACGAAGCGGCCCCGTTGTAAGGATCAACTCGTAGATCGGAAGGATCCTGGTTTCTTTGTGGGCCGCAAGGTGAAAGCGCTCAGTAAGGATCGATCGCACCTTCGACCGGTAGAGCTCGTTCCCTTGTTCGCTGCTGAGTTTGCTGCTTGCTCCTGTCGGCGCAGAATCGACGATCTTGGCGTTGATGTCCCACCGGGCTGTCTCTGTCCATTTCGGCAGCCCTGAGATCAACGCATCACGGGTGCCGTAGGCGCTGATCAGCAGCATCTTGAGCGAAGTATTCGTTGCTTGAAAGGTAGTCTCTCGCGCACTGATCCTCATACTGCCGCTGCCGGAGACATTGGGCTTGATGGAGACCACATCGTAGCTCGCGAAGGCTGTTGTCGAGGCAACAACCGGAACCTGCGGTGCGCTGGCAGCTTGCCCATGAAGGAGACACGTACACAAGGCAAGATCGCAGACAAGCAGCGCAACAGGCAAACAGGTTTGCGAGCAGGGCGGGGAAATCGATCTCGCGGGACCGCTGACACGACACTCCGCCATGCTGATGCCGCTCCTGTTGCGCCCGTCTGCGCGAAACGGTGCGTTCGCTCATCATGAAAACACACCTTGTAAGCGCTGTCATGGCTTCTTTTCTCTTACCGTTACTGCTTGCCTTAACGTGGCGGCAGCGCAGCAAGGGGATGAACTGCCGACGGCAAGGTGTCATTACCGTGTACGACGTGATCTCCATCGGGTCCGAAGAATGCACATAACATTCCCGAAGAACATCGGCCAGTTCGCCTAATGATGTCAGCATGTTCTTGCGGTCTCACGCGCCCGCACCTGCTTGACCCGGTAAACATGCCCGGCTATTATCTGTCTACCACCCACATCACCAGTGATTTCGCTAGGCGGATTTGCACCGCATTGTCACCAGCGCTTCGACACACTTCTTCAGTGCTGTCCAGGCGGAAGTCCGTCGAACTGCCCGCACGTTAGAGATGTTTGACTGTCGGTGCGATCGGGGGAAGCTGCATCAGTGCCGGCAGCCTGAGAATACAGGGCATGTTCCTCATGGGAACAGCCCAGCGAAATATAAACGCTCTACAAATTTCCAGGAGGCTGTACATGAAGGATGCTCCGACGACTCGCAAGTCTACTGAAAGCCTGTTCGAGGCCCCTTACACCGGCAGCATGCTACGTAACATGTTCCGCGTGGGCATGTTGACAGCAGTGGCAACCGCGCCACTGCTCGCGCAGAACACCACTGCCGATGTCGTTGGGACCGTTACAGACGTGACCGGAGCAGTGGTTCCCAATGCTACCGTCGAGTTGACCGACATCAACACGCACGACAAGCGCACGGCGAAATCCGGTTCCGGTGGTGAGTACACCTTTACGCTGCTAAAGCCCAGCACCTATTCGCTGACAGCAACTGCACCAGGCTTTAAGTCCTTCCAGATCACGTCGTTCAGCATTGCTGCTGGAGACCGTGCCCGTGAGGACGCGCACCTGGCGGCCGGATCCGCTGGCGAAACTGTCACCGTAGAGGCGACCACGCCGGCGTTGCGCACGGACTCCTCCGCACTGATCACCACCGTGACAGAAAAGGCTACGCAGGAACTGCCGCTGAACGGTCGCAATTTCATCAACCTGGTTCAGGTGACGCCCGGCGCTACGGAAGGCCTGAACAATGGCCTGGCCAGCGGCAACCGTCCCGACGACCGCCGCCAGACCTCGTCTGTTTCCGTCAACGGCCAGGCTGACATGATGAACAACCAGACCATCGACGGCATTGACAACAACGAGCGTGTCATTGGCTCTATCGGCCTGCGTCCCTCGGTCGATTCCATCCAGGAAGTCAGCGTGCAGACTAACGTTTTCACTGCGGAGGTGGGCCGCGCGGCTGGTGCCATCATCAACGTCATCACGAAATCCGGCACCAACAGCCTGCATGGCACGGCCTACGAGTTCTTTCGCAATGACAAGCTGAATGCGAACCCGTTCAAATTCGGTGCCAACATCCCCAAACCCAAGTTTCGACAGAACCAGTTTGGCGGCAGCCTGGGCGGACCGATCTTTAAAGACCGTACGTTCTTCTTCGCGGACTACGAAGGCCTGAACATCGTCCGCAACCAGAACCCCACGACGACCACGGTGCCCACGCTTTTCGAGCGGCAGAACCCCGGTAACTTCACGGATACGTGCACGACAACAAACGGCGTTACAACGTGTGCTGTTCCGAATGTGGCGCCTGCGCAATTCGACAAGGTCGGACAGCAGTATTTCAACCTGTTCCCGTTGCCAACAAACAATGCGCTCTCCGGTAATTATGTGGGCGCCCGCGCCGATTCGCAGTTCAACAAAACTGCCGACGGCCGGTTGGATCACCGCTTTGGCAATGGCGACCTGTTCTACCTGCGTTATGGCTACAACGCCGTCGATACCACCATCGGTAGCCTGTTCCCCGCGGTCAACACGGCGGCAGGCAGCATCCTGCCGGGCGGCAACCTGGGCCAGTACCCCGGCCCGGCTCGTACGCGTGCGCACCAGGCTCAGTTGAACTACATCCATACCTTAACGCCGAATCTACTGGTCGAGCTTAAGGCCGGCTACACCCTGCTGGATAATGCCCAGTTCCCGCTGAACTTCGGCAACGCAATTAACACGGCATTCGGACAGCCCAACATTAACGTAGATGGACGTACGGCTGAGCTTTCCGCGGTAACGATCAATCAAGGCACAACGCCTACGCTGGGCAACCGGCCGCCCATCATCTATCACGAGAACACGTGGCAATATGAAGCCATTGTCAACTACATCCTTGGCAAACAAACCATCAAGGTAGGTGCCGGCGTCATCCGTCGGCAGGACTCGACCACGCAGACCGACACGGCGAATGGCAACTGGACCTTTACCGACTTCTCCACCCTGCTGAGCGGAACGTATCTGAGCGGCGGACGAAACGAAATCCTGTACACACCGCGTAACCGCACCTGGGAGCCCCACGGCTTTATTCAGGATGATGTGCACCTGTCGCAGAACCTCACGGTCAACCTGGGCGTGCGCTACGACCTGTTCACGCCCTACACCGAGGTCAACAACATTCTGTCGAATTTCGATATCCGGTACGGCAGCATCCTGGTCGCCGGCCTGAACACGGGTTCACATGGCGGCATCCAGTTTGACTACGGCAATGTTGCGCCACGGTTTGGCTTCGCTTACACGCCAGCAGCAAAGACCGTTATCCGCGGTGGTTTTGGCCTCACCTTTGCGCCGGAAAATACCACCTCAGGTTCTGCGTTGGTCAATCAACCATTTACGGCAACCTACGGTCCGTTTACCTCAGCTCAGACTGGCGTAAGATTTGCTGCCGGTCTGCCCCTTCCCGGCCCGAATAGCTACACCAACCCAAGCGGCAGCATCACCGCTGCGCTCGATCCCAACTTCAAGTCCAGCTACATTGAGCAATTCAACCTGACACTGGAGCGTGAAATCGCGGGTTTCGTCGGCAGCCTTTCCTACGTGGGTGA
>CAXTFT010000060.1:4484-19371 GCA_964243585.1 uncultured Terriglobus sp. | reverse complement strand
AAAAGTTCATGCGAGACAACGATGTTGTCTGGGACGTGAAGGTGCAACTGGCGCTGCATGAGCCGGCCGTCGCAGAAGAAGACAAGAAGTTCGCGATCGAGGACGCCAGCAAAGAGTGGCCGGAGGACGAGAGCCCTTGGCAGACGGTAGGCCGCATCGTCGTCCCCGCGCAGGAGTCCTACTCCGATGCGAGGCAGACGTACGTGGATGAGCGCATGAGCTTTAGTCCTTGGCATGCTTTGCTAGCGCACCAGCCGTTGGGTGGCGTTATGCGGTCGCGCCTCAAAGCGTACGAAGAGGCAATCAAGTATCGCGCGCAGCGAAATGATCGTGAGCGCGTTGAGCCGGGCACTGCAGACGGCATCCCCGCTTAGTCAAATGGCTCGAACGAGGATGACGATCGCGAACTTTGGCGTGTTGCGGGCCTAAATGAAGTGTGGTCAGGAGCTTGCCTTCAGGATCATGCGCTCGAAGTGCACCGGGCCCAGCATGCCCTGCTCGGCCTGCATCGGGTGATTTCAACTTCGTGCCACTCGCTTACAAAACGACCGGTGTCGTACAGCGCGAAGTAAGTGCCTCCACGCCGCACGATACGCGAACCATGAGTATCTTCGAGCAGCGTCTGTTCAACCTCGCCGGGCGGCGGCAAGGGAATGCGGGCAAAGTCGCACGACTGCCATAGCCGCAGGGCGTTGCCGTACAGTTCGGACCGCAACGCGCCGTAGCGCAGGGTTTCTGCCCAAAGTACCGGATCGTTGGCTGTAAAAGCGTCGCCGTTGCGGTAGAGACCGATGCTGTCGAGGGAGTAGTCGCCGGACAGCACGGAGCCACGAGCTCTGGGACCTTCATACAGGGCAAGCACTGCGCGGGCAAACTCACCGGGCCTCCTGCTCAGGTCTTTGTCGAGTTGTAGCATCTTCACCGCCAGGGCGCGCTGGTCCGTGCGTTGAATAACATCTGTAGCTTCCCGCAGTAAACTTTGGACAGCCTGCACGAGCGTGTTTACCGCTGTGGCTGATAAATCACTCGGTTTTCGGGTAATCATAGGTCCCGCTTAGTGGGCTACCCAGCTAATTAGATCTGCATGGGAAGCGCTGGCTCCCATATTCTCGGTGCTGACGAGTATCTCGAAGCTGGGTAGCGTGCCATCCGGTCTTTGCATCCGGCGTAGCACCGGGAGTAAGACTTCATCGTCTGCGACAAAGTCCCATGCCGCCTCGACGCCTGCCATGGAAGTGCCTTCCACAATGAGGACGTTACCGTCACCGGACAGGTTCGGCATCAGTGCGATGACGCCGTAGACGTGCTTGAGCGGGTCTGCCGGTGTCGACTGCCAGCGAGTGGGTTCGCCTGCCTTGGGTGCATTGTTGAAGACGGTGAAGACATGTTGCCGATAGTCATTCACGAGTCGGAATTTCATGCGCGGCTCAAACATCTCCAGCCACGGATTACCCTCAGCAGCGCCGATGAGAACAGCGTTTCCACTCTTCAGATCATTGGGTCGCAGATCGCGCGCATAACGGACTTGCAAGGAACTTCCATGCCGGCCGGCCAATTTCTGCAGGTTCACGGCAATCGCAAGGTCGACAATCGAGGTATAGCGGCGATTTGCAACGTCGGCCGGTATGGACTGGCTGTCAGTCGTGGAGTCTGCCTGTGGCTGCATACGATAGCGCCCGGCAAGGTAATCGCTCAAGTTCAGACCGTGTTGCGTGAAGAGGTACGACAGGACCAGGCCGGAGTCGCCCGGCACTTCCAGCGTTGGCCGGGCGGCGTTGAAGACTTTGCTCCAAAGCAGGTGCGGTGGTGGCGCGGGTGGAACGGCGTTGCGGGGCCGCAGCCACGCTGCAAGCGCCAGCAGAGCCAGCGCACCGCACATCAGCCACGGCGAGGCACGAAGCCAACTTCTCTCCATCGAGTGCTGCGAAAGCGGGAGCGGAGCAGGTTCGAGAAGTACTGCGGCTGCAGGTTCTGGAATGGTGGCTTGTGCTGCTAATGAGGCAGAGGGCTGTTCCAGGAAAACAGGAACATATCCGCCCTTTGGGATTTGTATCCGGACAGCTTCTCCGACACCCTCACCACTGAAGTAGAGATCCAGCCGGTGGCGCAGCCGGCTTGCCTGTGTCCGTACGATCCCGTCGTTGGAAGAATCGTAGTCGGGCTTGCGGCCGAACACGGCATGCCCGATGCGCTGCTCATTCAGTTCAGCGCTCCGGCCTTTCAAGCTCATCTCGCACACATAGGTGAGCAGGGACGAGAGCCGCTCGCTGCGCGCGAAGGCCGTGGAATGTACGACGCGACCAACCAGTTCTCGTCGAGCGGACCGTGTCCACACTGCTGCGGCAGAGGCCGCCTCGCCCTGTGTGTCAACGACCTGATCGACGGCTTTCGGCATGACGTATGGTCGCATTGCAGCAAACCTGTGTGAAGGCTCAGTGAACCGCAGGGCAAAAAGCCTGTATCGGGGGACACATGTCAGTCCGGTAAATCGTTCATACTGCCAGGCTTGCGCGGTGTAACAGGGATGTCGCAGTGAATCCTTTAGGGCGGGGGTAGGTGGGCTGGTAGATGTTGGGTACTCCGCAACAGCGATCAGGATTAAAGTCCGCGCCGGGGAGATGCATCGATTGAGGGCTGGCAATGAGGGGCAGAATCTTTAGTTCGGACCGGTACGTTCTTCCAGTGTCGCGGGTCGCGCTGTTGGCAGCATGTGCAACGCTTGCGGTACCTGCGTTTGCGCAGTTTGACTCGGGCGCTGTGCTTGGTTCCGTGCGCGACAACTCGGGTGCACTGGTGGCAGGCGCACGGGTGGAACTAACCGTTGTCGGCAAGGGCACCCACATTGTGCGGCAGGCAGACTCGAACGGGGCGTTCGAGTTCGACAGTCTTCAGCCCGGTGACTACGTTCTGCTCGTGAGTTCGGCCGGGTTCAGCGGCTCCAAAACAGACAGCTTCCACATCGACGCGGGTACCCGGCGACGGGTGGACCTGGCGCTCACGCTTGGGCAGGTCAGCGATACCGTTACGGTCACCGGCGCGGCGGCAACGCTGGAGACCGAGACCAGCGATCGCGGTCAGACGATCCAGGGTGAAGAAGCCGTCACGCTTCCGCTCAATGGGCGCTCGTATGCAGACCTTGCGCAACTTGTACCGGGCGTGCGCCGCTCGTTGATTGCCACGGTCGCGTCCACGCCGCCACGTGACGCCTCATACAACGTGAACGGCCTGACGTCGATGGACAACAGCTTTCTGCTGGATGGGATCGACAACAACGCCTACCAAGAAGCCAACCAGGGCTACTCCAATCAGGCCGTCATCCCCTCACCGGACGCGCTTTCGGAGTTCCGTGTGCAGACGGACAACTACTCCGCCGAGTATGGCCGTGCCGGCGGAGCGATTGTGAATGCGACCACGCGCAGCGGGTCAAACGCGCTGCACGGCGCGGCTTACGACTACCTGCGCAACACCGTGCTCAACGCCTTTGGACCGTTCCGCGGCACGGGTGTAAAACCCACGCTGGTGCAGAACCAGTTCGGCGCGCGCGTCGGCGGCCCCGTCCTGCACGATCGCGTCTTCTTCTTTGCGGATTACGAGGGCCTACGTGCCATTTCACACTCCCTCACCACGGCCACGCTGCCTACCGCGACGGAGCTGACCGGCCTGTTCACCTCTGACGGTACGGCAGGTGGTACGCCGGTCCCGGTAAAGAACCCTTACACGAACGTTGTCTATGCCAGCGGCCAGGTTCCGCTGAACGATCCGAATATCAATCCGGTCGCGCTGGCTGCCTTCAAGCTGCTGCCGACGCCGAACATTCCGGGCGCGAGTCTGACGGCGGCTAACTTCCAGTACCTGCCCGCCGCGCCCACGGTGGACGACAAGGGCGATGGACGCATCGATCTGGTACGCAATGAGCGGCAGAATGGCTTCTTCCGTTGGAGCCAGCGTGCGGTCACCTACACACAGCCGCCATCGTTTCCCGGGCTGGCCGGTGGCAACAACAACGGCACACTGTACGCACGCACGCGGCAGCTTGCCGCCGGCTTTAACTGGACGCTGACGCCCACGTCTGTTCTTGAGCTGCGCTTCGGCCAGACCTGGACGGCGAGCGGCAAGCAGCCGCCCTTCCTGGGCCAGACCAGCCTGCTTGCCGGCATTCCAAATGTACCCAACGATCCGGCTTACACCAGCGTCTTGAATGCTCAGAACGTCTCCGGATTTACGCAGTTCGGGCAGCAGGCTACTAATCCCCAATTCAACAATCCGACCCAGGCAAACCCCAAGGTGAACTACACCCTGCTGCGGGGAAAGCACAGCATCAAGCTCGGGTATGAGTACGGCTGGTTATCGCAGGCTATCTCCGATTTTCATCCAAAATATGGATCGGATACTTACTCCGGCGCGTACAGTTCCGCGGGCAGCAGCACCACAGCACAAGCCGCAAACCTGACGGACTTTCTCTTCGGCGCGCGCAGTAACTACACCCTGAATGCTCCGAATGAAGTTAACTATTTGCGGCATTGGCATATGGGCTACGTGCAGGACGACTGGAAGCCGCTACCCTCACTCACCGTCAATCTCGGTTTGCGTTATGAGTTCATGTCACCGAACTACGAACAGGACAACAAGCTCTTTAACTACGACCCGGCTACCAACCGTCTGCTCGGAGCGGGCAGCGGAACCGATGTAAGTCGAACTGACGCGGGTCACGTGTACTCGCTGCATTATGTGGCAGGAAACTCCCTGAGCGACCGCGGGTTGGTCAACCCAAGCAACAACCTCGGTCCGCGCATCGGCTTTGCCGAACAGGTTTCGCCGAAGACGGTGATCCGTGGCGGCTATGGCATCAGCTACGCTTACCTGTTCCGCTTTGGCGGAGAAGGATTGTTGGCCTACAACGGCCCCAACAACTACGCGGCAACACTGCCATCGAACCAGAGGCCTAACCAAGGCCTATGCGCTTCACTGACACAGGACCCAAGCACCTGCTTCCGCCGCACACAGGACGGCTATCAGACGAGCTTCGCCGGTCCGACGAACTTCTCCACCACCAAGGCACAGACGCGCTACCAGCCGAAGAACTTTAGAACCGCGTATGTGCAGGCTTACCACCTGTCGGTCCAGCAGGAGCTGCCGCTACGTTCCACCCTTGAGGTCGCATATGTTGGCAGCCATGCCGTGCACGTTGCCACGCTGTACGACTACAACCAGGCTCGCACCTGCTTGCCGAGTGAGATCCCGGCCAACGCGCCCGGTCAGTGCAACACTACCCTGCTCAACCGCCGTCCCATTGCAAACTTTACCGACATCTTAACGGAGAGCGACCGCGACTTCCTCGTCTACAACTCCCTGCAAACCAAACTGCAGAGGCGCTTTGAGAATGGCTTGTTTCTCATTAATTCGTTCACCTGGTCAAGGGGCATCAGCTTGTCGTCGGCAGACCTTGAGAACGGAAATGGTGACGGTGCTCTCATCAACGCGGCTAACCCGCTCGGCGACCGTGGCCCTTCCGGCTACAACCAGCCTCTGAATAACACCACCTCTGTTATTTACGATTTGCCTTTCGGGCGAGGTCGGCGCTTCGGCAGCAATGCGCCGGGGTGGCAACAACAGCTTCTGGGTGGATGGCAGTTGACGGGCATCAACGTTGTCACCAGCGGTGTTCCGATCAACCTTACCTACACCGCCAGCAGCAGCCAGGTTGTATCCACCACCAGCGTGGCGTATCAATTGCGGCCTAACCTCACTGGCAATCCAAAGCAGGTCTACGGGCAAACCCTGGTGAAAACGGCTTCTTCCCTGGGTGGTTACCTTGTCGCCGGATCGGCCGTCACCGTGCCCTCCGGAACGCAGCTCTTTGGCACCGCTGGCAGAAACATCCTGCGAGGACCGGCCTTCGGGCAGTTCGACCTGGCAGCGCACAAGCGTTTTGCGATCACTCCTGAACGCATCGGTTTGCAGTTCCGTCTTGAAGCGTTCAATGTCTTGAACAGCACCAACTACATCAGCCCAACTACAAATGTCGCCACGGTGAATGGCACCACGGGTGTGCCGACCTTCAACTCCAGCTTCGGCACATTCACCGGCAGCACGAGTGTGTACCCGTCCCGGCAGGTGCAAGTGGCTTTGCGGCTGGAGTTCTAATGGCGTAGGAAGAAGCCTGTTAGCTCGGATGATCCACTTCGTTGGTCGATAGAAAGATGGAGAATGGAAATGTCACTTACACGAAGAGCAATGCTGGTTCATAGTGCGGCGGCTGCAACGGTTGCTTTGCTACCTAAATCATTGATCCAGGCAGCAGGCATACCTGAGCAGGTGACAACACCTGAGACCATACCGAACCGCGACACTACGCTTAAGTTCGATGCAAAAGGTTCGGTGCAACCCTTTGCGGGAAACACCGTCATCTGCCACTTGCCCGCGCAGTGTGCGATGCGTGACGTGATAAGTGACTTTCGCAGCAAGCTGGAAGCTGCGCCCTTTAAGAACCGCCTTGGCCTTACGACGACGGACAGCTATCACATGACGATCTTTCCGGGCGCCAATGACAAGGGACGCAAAGCGACCGGCTGGCCTTCTTACGTTCCACTGGACGCCTCCATACAGGCCTGCAACTCTGCCGTGGAAGCGCGGATGCGGGCGCTTCGTCTGCAGTGTGAGCTACCGTTCCGAGTCGCTGTGGACGTACCCGCAACGCTGAGCTACCCACGTGCGTGCACCTTGAGAATGAAGGCGATCGACACCGCGGAAGAGACCAAGTTGCGCTCGGTACGCAACCAACTCGCGACAGCGTATGGCTTCCGGCTGCCGGACCATGATGCCTATGCTTTTCACGTGACGTTGTCTTACCAGGTCGCAGCCTTCAGCGATGCGGAGAAACGGCAGTTTGAAGCGATGCGAAGAGAGTATGTGGAGCAAATCGTAAAAGCCGAACCGGTGCTCGAACTTGGCAACCCGGAGTTCTGTATCTTTCCAGACATGCTGCGCTTTGAGCCGAAGCTTTTGCTGCGCTGTGCTGGATAACTAAGACATCCTGTTCTACTCTGTTCAGCCTTAGTTGGACATCTTTCGCCAGGCGATGACTTTGGGCCGGCCGGCACTTGCGCCTAAGTTGTTTGTTGTAAGAACGACCTCGAAGTGCGGAACGTGGTTCTTTGTGGAACCTATTTGCTTAAGGAACGGCACAAACTGAGCATCATCCATAATGAAGTCGGTTGCGGCTTCTGTTCCTGACATTGATGTCCCTTCCAGGATCAGGGCATTGCCATCTCCCGCCAGGTTTGGGCGAAAGGCCACGACGCCAAACACTTCCCGGTTGGGATTGCCGCGCTGGAAGGACCAGCGGGCAGGTTCACCCTTGACGGGTTGGCGATTCAAGATAGCCCAGTCACCCGTATAGCTATCTTCTAGAACGAAGTTCATGTCTTTCTCAAAAAGTTCTACCCAGGGATCAGCAGTGGACGCGCCGAGTAAGATGACGTGGCCGCCCTTCAAATCGTTGGGCCGCAGATCGCGCGCAAAGCGAACCTGAATTGCGCTGTTTGTCGCGTGGGCTCGTTCCTGCATGTGGAGGATCGCTTCCACATCGACGATCGACGTATAGCGACGGTTCGCAAGGTCAAGCATTGGCGCGTGTCGAACCGAACTTGTCTCTTGCCGTGGAGTTTCGTTTACACCGGCACGGTACTTGCCGTCGAGATAACTTTTCAGATCGACACGTTCGCCGGAGAAGTTCTCATACATCACAAGCCCGGAGTCCGGTGCAGCGATCAGCGTCGCAGCACCCGGAGTGAAGATGCCATCCCAGAATTGGACGAGCAAGGGATCTTCAGCCTTTGCTGGCGTATCTGCCGTCGTATGCACGTGCATGCTGTGAAGCCAGACCGCGCTCAAAAGGGCTCCGAGAAGCACAACCAGCAGCCACGGTAAGACCGCGGAACTGCGCTGTCTCGCAGCAAGGACCGGAAGCATCGGTGATGGAGGCTGCTCAGAGTGGGTGATTTCTTTGACCGGCTCCTGGGTAGCTTCCTTACTTGTGTCACCGGGTATCGGCTTTTCCGAGAAGACCGGTGCATAGCTTCCGCGCGGGATGCTGATCTGCAGCGGCTCATCGCGGCCTTCGTCCGCAAAGTACTGGTCCAGGCGTTGGCGCAGCCTGCTTGCCTGGCTGCGCACGATGCCGTCCACGGATGAGTCGTAGTCTTCGGCCCGGCCAAACACAGCCCGTCCGATGCGTTGCTCATTGAGTTTGTTCGCGCTGCCCTTGAAGGACATTTCGCAGATGTAAGTCAGCAACGCTGCCAGACGCTCACTTTTCGCGAAGGGCGTCGAGCGAAGAACTCGCTGCAGAAGCTCACGCCGGTATGCCTCAGAGTTCATCGTCTCTGAAGACCGTTGGTCGCGTGTGTGTCTGAGCGACTCAGAGCTGAGAACCGCAGAATCCTTCATGAGCGAACCACAGTCTAGCCAAATCAGGTGAACGTGAGGTCAAACGCATCGGGTACCGCAGAGTCGCAGCACTAACAAGCCGCGCTTCTCTAGGCCTTCGGAAACGCCGTAAGCCGTAAGCGTGCGGCACCGTAGGGTATCAGTTCCAAGGTTTGCTCCGCCCCTGCTTCGCCTTCGCTCTCTACCGGAACAGCCCCAGCCACACCGTCTTCCGCAATCCAGCTTGCAATACGCCGGCCTTTTACCTGCAGGACGACCGGTGGCTCGCTTCCGCTGAATGGGATCGCTGCAACTTCCCTCTCGATGATCTGTAGCGGCGCGTTATCAAGCATTAAGCCGTAATTCCACGGTTTAGTTGGAAAGACCTGCCAATCCGACGTCGGTCCACGCTTCACCAACTCTACCCAGCTTTCCCCGGGGTGCAGGCTGAAGACGATTGGGCCGCGCAGCAATGTCACGGCTCCCCGATACCCATGTTCCACACGCACGGACATGGGCAGGTGAAGATCGATCTGATCTCCATCGCGCCAAACGCGCCGGAGAAGCAGGAACGTTCCCGGTGCTACAGCACCCTCGGAGGGCTTACCGTTGATGGTCACTTGAGCGCCCTGCGCCCAATCAGGAATGCGCAGCCGCAACGGGGCTTCTACCGGCTCCTGCATGGCCAGGCGAATCTGCACCGCTTCCTTGAACGGATACTCCGTTCGTACGCTCACGGAGATCGGGCGATCCATCACCGTAGTGCGGAGATCGCAAGGCACGTAGAAGCATGCCGCAAGACCGCGGTCGGGTGTACGCATCCACGAGTGTGCCGCGAACTTGGGCCAGCCCTGGTGGAAGTTTGCCGTACAGCAACCGAAGTTCGGCTCAAGGCCGAAGAGGTTCGACTCCGGCCCGTTCGAGGTCCAGGGTTTGGTCAACAGGGCAGCCTCGACCTGGTTGCACTGCTGGTCGTACTGGTGTGCCCACATGCTCTCGTCAAAGGTTCCCGGCAGAGCGTTGTAAGCGATGCGTTCGATCCGGTCCGCGATGCGCGAGTCGCCAAACGTCGCCAACGCGACCTCGAGCGAGTAGAGCGTCTCTACTACGGTACAGAGTTCGGTTCCGTGAGTCTGCTCAAGACCGGCGAGCTGTTCATCACAGGAGAACATGCCATTGGGCTGCCCGTGACAGCGATCCAGCTCGGCAAGCTGATGGTGAAAGTTACCGAGCTCGCGGGTTCGATCATAATTCAGCCAAAAGCGCACAGCCGCCACCTTCAGGGCCTGCCCGTGGTTGACGCCATGAGTGCGCATCTTCTCCATACGGCCACCAAGCCGCGCCTCCTCGTCCAGCGATCGGCGCAGTGTCGTGCCGGTGTACTGGAACGGCCGGAAGGCGGCGACCCAGTCATACCCCTGAACTTGCAGAATATGAAGTAAGTCGAGCAGAAAGGCTTCGCCGGTACGTTCATGCAGCCACTCGACGACGTGCGCCTGATCCTGCCAGCGATACTTACCCCAGTCTTCAAGTGGCCTGCCGGGTAAGGCACTTAACTGGTGGCGGAAGTATCGAGTAAGCACGGCTAGGACCCGCGCGTCTCCGGTTGCATCGTGATACTGCGCAAGGGCTTTGGTCATCACCATGCGCGGCCACCAGTCGTTGTTGCTGGTGGGTCCAATCATGCCGCTGGCCTGCTGGTGTGTTAGCGTCCATTCAACAAAGCGCATCGCCTTTGCTTTCAGACGTGGTTCGTCCAGCAACCAGGCCAGCGGTAAAAGACCATCCAGGTAATACGGTCCGCGCTCCCAGCTTTCTCCGGTGCCGCCAAGCCAGCCGCTTTGCGGGCCGACACTGGGCCAGAACTCATCCAAGTGCCCCGTAAGACCGTTTGCCTGGATGCGGAGTTGCCGCAGCATCCAGCCTTGCGGCCGGATGCTGCCTAACGGTAGTGGCTGCATCGCCGTAGATGCCAACCCTTTCGGTGCATCCTTTGCCTGCGACGACCCGGTCTGCGGGAGAGCCAGGCTGGGTAGAACGATGGCGGCTACGCTACTCTTTGTGAAATCGCGGCGTGTCCACCGGCCACCTTTCTTGCTAGAACTCAATGCGCGCACCTAACTGGATGGTCCTCGGTTGGTAATTTCCAGTGGAGCGCCCAAAGAGCGCGGAGTTAAGGTCGCTTGTTACACCAGTAAGGTTTGTGTGATTAAGGACGTTGTAGAAATCGGCGCGGACCTTGAGCAAGAGCGCGTGGTCGCGGACGCTACCGCTGAAGCCCTTGATGATGCTTGCGTCCATGTTCAGCAGGCTGGGATTTGTGTAATGGTTGCGTGTCTCGGTACCCTGCACAAAGACGCCTACGGGAGGAGCGCTGAACTCCGACTTTGCGAAGAGGCCGCTCACATATTCCGCGCGCGTTCGGGGATAGTTGTAGTTCTTGAGCGGCTGGTTCGGAAGCGCGTAGTTATAGCCCTGCCCCTGGTAATCGCCGCCGGTATTTACGCCGTTGACGACGTTATAGGCCGCGCTGTTGAAGACGGTGAACGGCTGGCCACTCTGACCAACGGTGATGGTGCTGAGCTCATACCCGTCCAGTAATTGCCGCAGGGCGAAGTTACTGTGCTTGTAAGGCGAACGCACATACCCGGCAACCGTGATGCGGTTGCGTGTATCGAAAGAAGAGCTTGCGTAATAACGGTTAAAGTTCGTCGGGTCGGGATAGTCATCCTGGCCGATGCTCAAGGTACTGCGAAGGCCGGCAACGCCGTTGTCGCGGGAGTGGCTCCACGTGTACGAAGCCTCATACGAGAGCCAGTCTTTGTGGTTCTGCCGCAGTGTTGCGATGAGTGCATCATAGTGCCCGAAGCCGCCGTTAAAGACAGCATTGATTGCGCCGAAGCTGTTGTTGGGCAGGGTCTTCTGACCGGTCGTCAGATTGATGCCTCCTGGTATGCGGTTCAGATTCGGACCGATGTGTTGGTCGTACAGGTAGGCACCGCTGTAGTTCAAGCCGTAGACTAGTTCTTTGCCGACACTCTGCTCAAAGCCTGCGATGTAGTTCACAGACTTAGGGACGCGCAGGTTGGGATCGATGGCGTTTACCGATGCGTTCAGCCCCGGGATGCCGCCACGCGCATCGACCGGCGTCGCCGGGAAGACCGGCAGTGTGAAGCCTAAAGGATTGGGTGTCTGCGTATTCAGATCTACCGTTCCCTGCGTACCTACGGAAAAGACCGGCTTCAACGCAACGCGGCGATCAAAGGTGGGCTGCAGAAACACGGGCGGGTTGGTGTTCACGCGATCTGCCACCTGGCCGACGCCGATCTCGTCGCGGAAGATACCGATACCACCTCGAATCGACAGCGTGGGATTCGGCGAGTAGGCAAAGCTGCCGCGCGGAGAAACGTTCAGGTCGCGCCTGCCGCTGTAGACGCCGCCGGGCGCAACCACTGCGTGCGCTCCCTGGGTGCGGGTCAGGTAATCACTACCGGAGCCCAGGATTACGTTCGAAGTCTGGTTATAGGCCGCGAATCCGTATGGGGACACGTTGCCAAAGTCGTCATAGCGCACGCCGAGCGTCACTAGCAGACGAGGCGTGATCTTGAAGTCGTCCATCGCGTAGAAGCTGAAAAGGGTGTCCTGGCCACCGTAGCGATCCAGCTTCTGCAGTCCGGTCAGTGGGTCGAAGGTCACGTTGTTTTCAGTGAGCGGGTTATCCGCAATCACTTCCTGAACGGTCTGGAAGGTGAACACATGACGGGAGAGGCGCGCGGCGAAGTCTGCCTTATCGTTCTCATGACGGACCTGTGCGCCAACGCGGAGGCTTTGACGCCCATGCAGATAGCTCACCTGATCGCGCCAGGTATAGTTCCGTTGGCCGAAGTAACCGGGCCCGTTCAGAATGCCGAGCGGTGTACTGATCTGGCTGATGTTGATTACGGGGACGTTGTAGTTCGTCGCTCCCCTTGCCTGGAAGCCGTCTACACCGTAGGCTGCGAAGCTTGCTTCATTCAGCAGCCGCTCGCCAAAGGTGTGCGTGTAGTTAGCGGAGAGAAAGTAGTTGGTAAGTGTCGTCGTAACATCAAAGCCAGGCCGCGCAAGGATGACACCGGCCGCGTTGGTGGTGTTGTAGTAGTTCACATAAGCGCGATCTTTACCACTGGGCCGGGTGAAGTCGATGCGGTAGTTATATTGCCTGCCATTGTCGGGCGTAGCGCGGGGGTTCTGTCCGGAAACAACAAAGGGTGTGGAGCACGGCAACGCTCCCGTCGTTGTCGTACCGCCCGTGCAGCCGAGCACCTGCCCTGCCGTCAACACCGTCTGCGTATTGACCAGCGCCGCCGGATACTGCGAGAGCAGGCGAACACCCAAACCGTTCGGATTGAGGCTGCGGCCATACGCCACAAAGGCCGGTGTTTCCGTTGTGAGATTGCCTGTGCTGGCACCGACGAGCCTCCGCTTGATCTCCGTGGAGCCGAAGAAGAAGAGGTGATCTTTCCAGATTGGACCGCCCAACGATACAGATACATCGTGACGCCGGAACGGGTTGTAGGCCTTCTGGAAGTAGCCGAAGCGCGTCAGGTTGTTGTCGGAGTATTAGTAGTTGATAGCGCCATGCAAGCCGTTGGTTCCGGAGCGTGTTGTCAGCGCAACCTGCACCGAGCTGCCCTGGCCGTGGTCCACGGCAAAGGTGTTGGTCTGTAATGCAGCTTCCTGTACCGAGTCCGGATTTGGCGCGACGTTTGCGGTGCCGCCGACAATGGCACTCGTAATGGAGAAGCCGTCCAAGATGTATTCATTTGCCGTGGCATAGTGGCCGTTGGCGCTTGCCTGCACTCGGTTCTCGTTCGCGAAGTCATCGCTGCTGCCGGCGTTAACAAAGCCTGTTACGCCAGGCGCGATCGTCACGATGGAGTAGATGTTGCGGTTCTGCAGAGGCAATTCGTCCACCTGCTTCTGCGTCACCGTCACCTGCAGACGCGTTTCGTCTGGGTTGATGAGAGGGCCAGCCGTGTCGGTCACGTTCACAACGTCCGAAGTAGCGCCCGGTGCCAATCGGATGTCCACGCCCTCGGTCTGCTCCGTGGTCAGGGCGGTCTCGACCGTTCGCGGACCGAAGCCGGGGGCTGTCACGGTGATCCGGAAAGCTCCCGGCGGCAGCGAGCTGAACCGATAGTTGCCGCTCCCGTCGGTGGTGCTTGTCTGCTTTGCGCCTGTCTGCTGATTTTCCAGGACGACGGAGGCTTTGGGGATGGCTGCCCCCGTCGGATCGGTCACCGCTCCCCGCAGATTTGCGGTGTACTGGGCGTAGGCTTGTGAACCACAAACAACAGCGGCTGCCGCCAAACCTGCGGAGCACGCCCTGCGCAAAATGGAAGCTCTATCTGATCTCATGACGGTCGCCTTGTAATGCCTGAAGTCAGCTCACCAGCCGAAGAAGGAAATCTCCTGGTGAACCTAGAGCAGATGTAGCAGTGACCACATCGCGTCCCAAGTGAATTCACAGGTGCAGGTCTGATTCAGGAGCGAAACGGCCTATTATCAGGCGTTTACCTTGCGTTCATGAGTCATGACCCATGCGATCTTGCGAAGGCAAGCTTGCTGTAAGCAGGTGTACGGAAGCCCGGGCGAGCTCGGGTGGTATCGTTCAGCTACTGAGGGCAGGAGCTACCGCAGCAACACGCGCAGCAGTGCGGAAGGCTGGCCAAAAGGTTCAGAGGGGAACGAGTCTGTGAGTCGATACAGAACTGCCTGAACAGGTGTCTGCTGCCGTAGACCGGCGAGGGCAAGTTAGAAGCGTACAAAGGCCAGCTTGCGAAGCAGCGTCTACTTCGACTGCTCAACCGGCTTCAGGTTCGGCATCGGAAGCTCCGGCATGCGGCTTTGCACAACCGAGTTTCCCTTGCGCTCGATGGACCACATCATCTCTGGATGATTGAAGTCCCAATCAAACGCCTGGCCACCAGTCGGGATCTTGATGGTCGTCACGTGCTCAAGCCGCGAACCGCTCGCTGGCAGCCGCAGCACGTATATCTCCGGAAGATCGTGACCGGTCACGTAAAGGAAGCCATTCGCGCCCCAACGGCCGCCGGAGGCACTCATGTGGCTGAAGCTGGTGAGCACATCCTCAGGGAAAAGCCACGATTGCTGCTCTACAAATTGCTCGTTGAAGCGGACAAGTACCGTGGAACGATGGTCGCGTGGCGGCTCTCCGCCGCGGCCGTCGTAGTTGGCGAAGCATGCCCACCAGCTGCCCTCATGCCAGTCGATCCATGTGAGCGAGCCTCGGCCAGGACCAAAGGCATGGGTGCCTACATGCTTGAGCGTGGAGCGGTCGAAGCGTTCCATGGAGCTAATCATGGGCACGCCGGGGAAGTTTGACATGGCACAGACGAGGTCTGCTTTTACGACAGAGCAGCTATTGATGTGAATGAAGGCGGGCGGGTCGCCCTTCCAC
>CAXTFT010000060.1:0-4474 GCA_964243585.1 uncultured Terriglobus sp. | reverse complement strand
TGCTTGTCGTACTTGCCGATTTCATGATCGGCAATTGCGTAAAAGAAGTCCGCGTCGGTGGCTACGCCCTGGTTTGCCTCCTCTGCTTGAAAGCGCCGCACCTCATGCGCTTCCGGCATGCTCTGGGCATGCAGCCGCGATGCAGTGGAGACGATCACCAGAGCCGCACAAGCGAACCCTGTCGCACGGAAAACGCCCCGCCCAGTGGCCATCTTCCCTGAGCTTGCCATCAGTAGTTCACCTTTAAGCCGAACTGCAGAATGCGCGCAGGATAGGTGGAGCCGATGGTGCCGCCGCTCAGACTGCACGTGCCGGCAAACGCACCCGAGACCGTGGAGCAGGGATTTACGCCCGAGCTTGAAATCACCGGGTTGGAACCGCTGACGCCACCACTCACCGGAGCAAAGTTCGTCCGATTCAGCAGGTTGTAGGCTTCTGCGCGGAACTGGACGCGCAGGCCGTTGTCGCTGGCACCAAAAGTTTTGTTGAGCGCGACGTCCGTGTCGAAGTAAGAAGGCCCGAGGCCAGCGTTTCGGCTGTAGTTACCAAACGGGCTTGCAACGGCGCCGGTGGCTGTCGTCGCGGAAGGGAGCGAGACCGCCGCAAGGTTTAGGTACTGCACGTTGTTGCCGGACTTAATCAGCTTGCCAAGCGGCACACCATAGTTACGATTGGGCCGGTACTGATTCGCCCCCCGGTTGGTGGCGGAAAGGCCAGGGGACACCTGGTTCCCTGAAGACGGGCCATAGGTGATGTTGAACGGAGTTCCGGCTGCCGACTGATTGATGGTGCTGACCTGCCATCCGCCGACCACCTGGTTCAGAAAGCCGCCGCTGCTCAGGAAGTGACGGCCATGGCCGAAGGGCAGCTCGTAGACAAGGCTGAGGGTATTCACCAGCGGCTGGTTGTAGTCGGACTGCGCGTACTCCGCCGCCGGATTCAGCGCGTCCTGCGGTGAAGGGCCGTTGCTGTCCTGCGAGCCGCTATCGTTGTCCATGCTCTTGGAGTAAGTGAAGGAGTTTAGAAGAGTCAGGCCGGCAAGGAATCGCTGCTCATAACGCACCTGCAGCGAGTTGTAGTTCGCATAGCCTGCATTGCGCGGGTTGGTGATTTCGCTCCAAGTGGGGATGGGCCGTGCAAAGGCTTTGCTGGGATCGCGTTGGTTCAGGTTGCCGATCGTCTGCAGCTTCACGGCATGATTACCAACGTAGGCGATATCGACCAGTGAGTTCTTGGCAAGACCACGCTGCACGGCAAGATAGAAGCTTTGCACGTACGGATCGCGGGTGTTCGGTGAAATTGAAATGACGGTCGTCTTTAACGGGTCGAAGTTGTCGGTCAGACCCGTCGGGAAGCCGTCCTGCAGGCGGCGGAAACCAGTCGTACTCAGCGTTTGTGTGACTGATGCGGACACTGCCTGCGGAGCGTTGATCGGCAGCAATACACTCGGACCGGCGCGGGTGAAATGAACGTACCCCACGCTGTAGCCGCCACGGATTGAAGTCTTAGGATCGACGGCATAGGCGATGCCCAGACGCGGAGCCCAGTCGTTCAAGTCTGGGTGCACCAAGGTGCGGTCATACACGCCGCCGGCACGTGCGCGCAGCAACGATGCCGTCGCTGGATCGAAGTTCGTGACACGGTTGTCGCGGTCGTAATAGGGCGAACCGTAGTCCCAGCGGATGCCGAGATTCAGTGTCAGCTTGCTGCTTGCCTTCCAGTCGTCCTGCACGTAGAAGTTATGCTGATTCTGCCGTAGGTACGCAACGAAGAAACTTGAGAGCGCATACTGGCTGGGTGCGCCGAAGAGAAAATCGGCAAAGTAAGTATCGCGCGTTGCCGTCGGATTCTTACACGTGGCTGAGTTGGCCGGGCATTTACTAAAGCCTCCCGCGAAACCGAAGCTGCCGCCGAGCGGATCGGTGTTCTGCACCGACATCCCAAGCCGCTCAAACTCGTAGCCGAACTTCAGCGAGTGCTTCCCATGCACGATGCTGTAGTTCACCTTGGGATCGACCAGCGCTGGGTTCTGCCATTGTGGATTCGTCGACTGGCGGCCCAGCGTGGAAAAGCCTCCTGTGATGGAAAGTGTGGGTAGCCCGCCGAACACGATGGGATTGGTGGGACGGCCGGGTATGTTGAATGCCGTGTTGCCGATGGAGAGGCTTGCCTTCCCTGCTTTCGTACGGGTCAGGCCGAGCCGCACGTCCAACAGTTGGTTGTTGCTCAGCGTGCGTGTCCAGCCGACAACTACTTGCTGGTCGAGAATGCGCTGCGTTCCATTCGATCCGCCATCCAGCGGCAACGGGAGAACAGGAAAGTTAACGGCGTTTTCCTTGCGGTCGCTCACGCGCAGAAAGATTGCGTCCTTGTGGCTGGCCTGGTAGTCGAGGCGAAGGTCGCCCTTGTCGGAGTTATCCGTAAAGCGAGAGGTGCCGGTATAGTTGTTGCTCGTTCCTGTGACCGAGTCCCCGATTGGCACGAGCGTATTCAGGAAGCCAACGACCTGCCGTGAGATCGGGGAGATGTTGGGCGAGGAGAAGATCGACGTATTCGCTTTGTAGACGGCGCCGCTGTACGGATCCTGCACGTCGACATTGAGCTTGCCGGCTCGTTCGCTGCTGAGCGGCAGGCTGGCAAAAGCCACCGGTGTCACGACCTGGCGAAAGCCCTCATAGTCCACGAAATAGAAGAGCTTATCCTTCAGGATCGGTCCGCCGAAGTTCACACCGAACTGGTTGCGGTTGAACTTCGGTTTCACGCCGCCCGTCGGCGCAAAGTAGCCAATGGCATTGAGGCTGGTATTCCGAATGAACTCGTAGACGGTCGCGTGAAAGCTGTTGGTGCCTCCGCGTGTCGCCACGTTGATAGTGGCTCCCGGTGCCCGGCCAAACTCGGCATTCGGGTTGTTGGTCACCACGCTGAACTGCGATACGGAATCGGGCGGCGGCGTGATGTTCTGATTGTCGAAGCCCTGGTTGCTGGCGCTGTAGGAATTGTTGTCAACACCATCGAGCAGGTAGTTGTTCAGCGTGGACCGAAGCCCGTTGACGCTGAAAGACCCGGACCGCGTCAGGGTGGAGGTGCTCGCGCGCGGTGCGGCATCCGTGTTGGCACGCACACCGGTTACCAGACCCAGCAAATCAGCGTAGTTGCGAGTCACGAGCGGTAGCGCGGCACTCTGGTAGTTCGTCACAGTCTGTGAACGCTGGCTCGATTCGGTGTCTACCTGCAGGGCGACGTCGCTGACCTCAACCGTTGTCTCGGTGCCACCGATCTTCAACTGCAGGTCGAGCCGCTGCCGGCCACCCACCTGGATGGC
The DNA here is from genome assembly GCA_964243585.1 of uncultured Terriglobus sp. Classification (GTDB taxonomy): domain Bacteria; phylum Acidobacteriota; class Terriglobia; order Terriglobales; family Acidobacteriaceae; genus Terriglobus. Next base: position 1,152 of record CAXTFT010000060.1, on the reverse strand, counting down.
GATGTTGTCAGCGACAGCATGCGAGAAGCCCTCGGCCGATGCCTCAATCTGGTACCTTCCGGAGCGCAACGACGGCACTTCATAATGCCCTGAAGCATCAGCCTTTGTGTTCTGTACGACACCCGTCTCAAGATTGCGGATCTGCACTACGGCTCCGGGTACGGCGGCGCCGCTCGCATCCTGAATGTTCCCGAGCACACTGCCGTTGTCGTACTGCGCAGCTGCCACACCGCCGGTGAGTACGCAGAGCAGCAAAGCCGTCGCAAAGCAGCGAAGCGGATGGAAGTGGTTGTCAGGCATGGTCTGACCCTAACGAAAGAACGACGGGTCTCATCACGCGTTCTGTGAAGGGTCTGCAAAGAAATGATGAATAACGCTACTTAGTACAAACCTGCGTGGATCGCCCGGCTTGCAGTTGATGGTCCGCCCGTATCGCTCTCACGTCACGAGCCGGAGAAACACCAAAGTGCCTCGAGTAATCGCGACTGAACTGCGAGGCGCTCACGTAACCGACACGTTGACATGCCGTGTTTACATCCAAAGTTTCGAAGATCATGATGCGCCGTGCCTCTTGCAATCGAAAGCTCTTCACAAACTGTCCGGGCGTCATGCCGGTTGCCGCTTTGAACCAGACGTGCATTCTCCTTGTACTCATCCGTACTTCCCGGGCAAGCTCGCTCATGCGGACAGTTCGACTCAAGTTGCGTTTCAGGAAGGAAATGCCAAGGGCGATCTTTCCCATCTGTGCTTGCTGATTCGCGACGCGCAGCATCAAGGTGTTGTCTGCAGAGAGAAGCAACCGGTAGAAGATCTCTCGAAGTAACAAAGGAGCAAGAACCTTGATCTCCTCCGGTTTGTCTAAGAGGTTTACCAGGCGGATGACGCCGTTCAAGAGATCGTCATGAAGCGGCTTGATTACAAATGCTTGCGGTTGTGTTCGCGAGGCAGGTTGTGGAAGCGTCGTCTCTGTCATGAGTGAGGTTAGTTCGGCAATATCCAGCTCGATCGTCAAGGACAGGCAAGGGTTATGCTTACTGGCCTGGATCAACTGGCCTACGAGCGGCAGATCAAGCGGTATGACCAGGTATTGACCTGCGCTGAAAGGGTAGACCCGCTGATTGAGGACGATGCTCTTTTCGCCTTGAGCAACGA
>CAXTFT010000059.1:0-19468 GCA_964243585.1 uncultured Terriglobus sp. | reverse complement strand
AACGGCGCTCAATAACTTCAACGGCACACGCAGCGTAGAAGAAGGCGCTCGAGAGCCTGTTCGACTGGCCCTTATCGGCCCAGACGGTCCGACGGGCACGTTCTCTGATGAGAACGGTCCCGTGCCCTGGTAATCCGTAGGCATCTCGTAGGTATGTCAGGCACGCGCGAACACGCTGCATGAAAAGCAACGACAGGAGAAGGTCCATGCGAGTTTTTGTCACCGGCGCGACCGGGTTTATCGGTTCGGCGATCGTCCCCGAACTCATCCATGCAGGACACGAGGTCGTCGGCCTTGCGCGGTCGGAAGCAAGCGCAGAAGCTCTGGCCCGTTCAGGCGCTGCGGTTCAGCGTGGAAGCTTAGAGGATGCCGACTCTCTTCGCACCGCCGCAGCTTCTGCCGATGCGGTCATCCACACGGCATTCGAACACGACTTCTCACAGTTCGCAATGCACTGCGAAAAGGACCGCAGAGTCATCGAAGCCTTTGGTTCGGTACTGGCCGGCACAGATCGTCCACTCATCATTACGTCTATTACCGGAGCCGCGGCAGTTAAATCGGGCACAATCGCCAAGGAGGACGACGCACCGGTGAGTTCTGCTGTCCATCCTCGTGCCGCTTCTGAGGAGGCGGCGCACGCTGTTGCAAAGCTGGGTTGCCGGACTGTGGTGCTGCGGATTCCACAGGTTCACGACACGCGAAAGCAAGGCCTTTGGAGCTATGCCATGCAGATCGCACGGGAGAAAGGCATCTCCGCATACATCGGGGAAGGCCTCAACCGATGGCCTGCGGCACACGTCTTCGACACGGCACAGCTTTACCGGCTTGCTTTGGAGAAAGGGCGAGCAGGGGCCGTCTACAACGCGGTCGCAGAGGAAGGCGTTGCTATGTGCGACATAGCTGATGCCATTGGTCAGCGGCTCGGCCTGCCGGTCGTCTCAATGTCCGAAGTGGCGGCGCAAGGACATTTCGGTTGGCTGGCAAGAGCCGTAGGGCTCGACCTTCCAGCATCGAGCGAGAAGACCAGGCAGCATTTCAATTGGCAGCCACAACATTCCGGGATCATCGCAGACCTCCTGAATGCTGAAGAGGAACGATAATCCGGCGGTAAAGTTGCAAGTCTCTGTTCCGTGCAGCCCGTACTTCATGCACCTTACGGGTGATATCACTGCGTCGCGGTAGAGGATTCGAAGAAGAAGTACGCGCTTGCCCTAGACGCGCTTTCCGCCTTCTCGGAGCAGCGGCAGCAGCCGATCTCTCGATCACTGATCCTCGCATTCCGGGCGGCTCTGCTGGAGCGCGACCTCAGCCCTTCCACCATCAATGTGAAGCTTTCCGCGATCCGCAGGCTGATAGACAAGGCAAAGCGGGCCGGGTTTATCGAAGGAGACGAAGCGTCGCAGATGATCGACGTTCCGAATCTTGCGCTGCGGGGAACGCGGTCAGGGAACTGGCTCACCAGGGAGCAGGCGAAGCAATTGTTGGCTGTGCCCGACCGCTTCAGCACGAAGGGTAAACGCGACTACGCGATCTTGCCACGGTTGGATGTGCGTTGCGGCGAAGGGAACTGGCCTCGCTCACCGTCTAAGATCCAAATGCGGGAGAACCGCTGGGTCATCGCAGACCTATGCGGCAAGGGCGGCCGTATCCGCACCGTCGCTATCCCGGTTGGGTCAAGCAGGGACTCAACGGCTGGCAGGCCGCCGGGAAGATCGACCAAGGTCCGCTTCTGCGCTCCGTAAACAAAGTTTGCAAAATCGGCGAGAGCCTCTCGGTCTGGGCCGTCGTCCTCAATCCGCCAAGGAGATCGGAATCGAGCGCTTCGGCGCGCATGACCTCAGGAGGAGTTGCGCAAATTTCTGCCGCAAAGCCGGAGGCAATCTGGAGCAGATTAAGTTTCTGCTTGGCCACTCCTCCATACAGACCACCTAACGGTACTTGGCTCTGAGCAGGACATTGCTGTTGCAGTCAACGACAGCCTGGGGCTGTAGCTCCGTCGTAATGAGGGTCCGCTTTGGCTGTCAGTGCGCTTCTGGCAGTACTGACGAGCCGCAGAGCATACTTCAAAGTAGGCTGAGCAAACCTCATCTCCCACGCGTCTCTCGCCCCAAAACTGTTATGCAATGAAACTCCAGTTCGCGCTGATTGGGTCGATGGATGACGTGGCTTCTTTACGGGAGTATTGGCAGGAACTGTCCGACGTGCGCGCAAACCCGCAAGCCTAACCGTAAGAGTAAAGCGGGCGAGATCTCAGCAGCGTACAATCCAAAGTCGGTACAGAACAGGGGTATTCCTGCGCACATAGGTTGGTCTACTCCACTGCGACCTAAGTTGAGGAGAAACTTGGAGATCTGCGGAAGATACTCGAGCGGGACGGTAGCGATATGGTACTTGCGGGCCGTGGAAGGTTACAGCACTTTGTTTTCTGTTCCTTGTTCTTTGGCGTGTCTGCTGCATTTGCGCAACAAGTATTCCGGCAATGGCGGGTCTCTGATGGATTGCCAGAAAACAGGGTGCAGAGTTTTGCGCAGACGCCGGAAGGTATCTTGTGGATTGGGACCTCGGGCGGCCTTGTCAGCTTCGACGGCAGTTCGTTGGAGACGTTCGATCACAACAACACCAAGGCTATGGAAGAGAGCAACATCACTGCACTTTTCCAGGCAGGTGGCGTTCTGTGGATCGGCACCGATGGAGGCGGCGTCCTCCGGTATGCAGACCATCACTTCGGTGTGTATGCCGTCCCGGGAGTTCCGCCCAGCGCTTCGGTGCGATCGATTACACGCGACCGGCGTGGCCGCATGTGGCTATCGAGTGACAGTGGCGTCGCGTCCTGGAAAGATCTGAACGGAAGAGCGAACGATATCCACCTCCTGAGCCGCGAAGATTACCCCAGGTCTCTGGATCTTGATGCGGAAAACGAAGTGATTTCTTTCCCCGGGCATGTGTCGAATGGATTCTATCGGCACGCTGCTATTCATGCTGTCTGCAAGGATCGGGACGGCACGCTCTGGGTTGGAACGGACGAGGGTCTGTTTTCCGCGAAGCCGGGCGGTGGCAAGCTGCGGCCTGTCGCCTCCATGCACTACTCGATCAGCGCTCTGCTTCTGGGTAAAGACGGCCAGCTATGGGCGGGAACGGTTCGGGATGGGCTCTTCGAGATCAGAGGCGAACGTGTCAATGCTGTGAAGAGTTTGGAAGCCTTCCATGCGGAGGCGATTACCGCGTTGTTTGAAGATTCGAACGGAACGCTCTGGATCGGCACACAGACAGGCATGTTCCAGATGCTGCAGTCTTCGCTGGAAGTGGTCCACCTCCCGGACGTGCATGCGGCCGAGTTTGGCACCGTGTACTTGGACACGCAGGGTGCAGTCTGGGCTGCTGGGCGGCGACTGTTCCAAGTTCGTAATGGTGTTCCACACGCGGTACAGTTGCCCCGTATCCACGATGCGGATGTGCGTAGTGTGGTCTATACCCCGGACCGGTCGCTCTGGGTAGGAACTTCGCGCAGTGGCATCTTTCGCATGAAGAATAAAACGGTGACCCACTTCGGTGTTCGGCAAGGGCTTGCCGGTGATGCCGTCCGTGTGATGTCAGTGTCGGCGGACGGTTCTGTTTGGGTTGGCACGGACGACGGTTTGAGCCACATCGTGGGCGATGTCGTACGCACGTATCGAACGGCGGATGGTCTGCCTCACCCGGTTGTTCATGCAGTCATTGAGGATGGCAAGAAGGACATCTGGGTAGGCACGGCAAGGGGGCTGAGCCACTTGCATGGAGGAGAGATCGTTCCCAATGCGCTTACAAAGCAGTTGGCGACGGAAAAGGTCTGGAGCATGACCTCTGGTCCGGGTGGCGAGCTGTGGGTGGGTACGCGAAGTAGCGGCCTCTATTGCTGGTATAGGGAACGGCTGCTCCACTTCTCGACAAAGGAAGGGCTGGCGAGTAACAGCATTTACAAAATTCTATTGTCGGCGCCCGATTTGCCTTCACCCGATCGAATCTGGCTGAGTGGACCGGGAGGGATCTCCGCAGTGAGTCGCCAGGAGCTGCTGACGCACGCGCAAACCGGCAAGGAGATTGTGCCGACGATCTTCTACGCTTCTGATGAACATGGCGCTCTCAATTTTTACGGGGGCATCCAGTCAAGTGGAGCGATGGGACCGGCGGGCGATGTCTGGTTCCCTTCCGATCACGGACCTGTGCACATCACCATGCACGATGCGCATAAGCCAGCCTTCACGCTGCGCATTAAAGCGGTCATAGCAAATGGAAGGGACCTGCTGAAGAGTACGCAGCCGGTTCTGACGGCAGACGAACAGAACCTGCAAATCAGCTACAGCGCCGTGCAGCTTCTGCCACAGGATGGAATACGTTACCGCTACCGGCTGGAGGGAGTGGACTCTGGCTGGACGTTTGCGCAAACACGCAAGACGGCCTATTACACGAACTTACCTGCAGGTACCTTTCGATTTCATCTGCAGGCATACAAGGCAGGCTTTGCTGGAGGTGAGTCCGAGACGGCGCTGCTGATCGTTAAGAAGCAGCATTACTACAGCACAATGTGGTTTCGTATCCTGTCAGCGCTGCTGTTCGGCCTGCTCCTTTGGACAGCGCATAAGATGCGCGTTCACCTGCATCGCAGGCGGCTTCGTGCCGTCTTTGAGGAGCGCTTGCGCCTTTCGCGTGAGGTACACGACACCATCCTGCAGGGATGCGCAGGCGTCTCGTCTCTATTGGAGGCTTGCCGGCACGCACCTCGGGACCTGCCCGAGACAGAGGTTCTGCTGGAACATGCGCGAGACCAGATCAGCATCACCATGGACGATGCCCGGCGTGCTATCCAGTGGATGCGAGGCGCGGAACAGAACAGTGTGGACGTGCGTACGTCTCTCAACGATCTTGCGCAGCGGCTGCAATCCGAGTGGCCCACGCCCATCGATTGCTTGTACCGCGGACCCGACATCGCGTTGCCTGCCGACCGGGTGCATGAGATTGAAATGGTCGCGCGCGAGGCCATCTACAATGCTCTGGTGCATAGCGAGTGCAAACGGGTCGAAGTTCGTGTGGCGGCTGAGGGCGTGGACCTTTCCGTGCATGTTCACGACAATGGCCGCGGTATGGATACGTTGTCTGCGCCAAAGCAGGGTCACTATGGGCTGGTCAGCATGCAGGAGCGGGTAGAACGCCTTGGAGGCAGCTTCCGTTTGCAATCCAGCCCAGGCAAAGGAACTACGGTGCTGTTTCGCGTCCCCACAAAGGATGACAAGCGAGGAAAGCATGATCGCCTGTCTTATCGTTGACGATCATCCATTCGTGCGGCTTGGCATCTCTGCGCTGCTGAGCGGGCAGCCGGACATTGCCGTTGTGGCCGAGGCGTCAACAGGCCAAGACGCTGTGACGATGGGCGTTCAGTACTCGCCGGACATTGCCCTGATGGATTTGCGGTTGCCGGACATTCGTGGAGTGGAAGCAATCCGCCGGCTCAAGGTATTGTCGCCGCGGACACAGTGCATTGTGCTGACGACCTACGAGGGTGATGAAGACATTCACCAGGCACTGAGTGCAGGAGCCCGTGGGTATCTCGTGAAGGGTATGCCAAAAGAGATGCTGCTGGATGCAGTGCGGCGTGTTCATGGCGGCAAAGCGTTCCTGCCACCGCCGGTGCTGCGGGCGATCCGGAGCCGAAAGTCCTATCAGGACTTAAGCGTGCGTGAGCGTGAGGTGCTGAACCTGCTAGTCGCTGGCCAATCCAACCGTGACATTGCGATGACGCTCCGAATCTCTGAAGCGACGGTCAAGTGCCACGTGGGCGTGATCCTTGCGCGGCTTGAGGTGAAGGACCGCACTCAGGCCGTCTTGGCGGCGCTGCAGCGTGGTTTGACCCACCTGTAAGACCCCGTCCACAAAGTGAGCGTTAGTCATACTTTTGTCTGATCTCAGCCGTCTCTCCGGCGAGTTACTGTTCGGTCTCCTCCAAAGAGGCGTTGCGCAAGGTTCTGAAGGACGCACCGCTCATGAAGGAATTGACACTGATCAGGAGAGTCATGATCCAACGAGCGCATGCTTCCGTACCGTTTTCTTCCCGCCTGTTGCTAAGCGTTCTGTCTGCTGCTTGGAAGGCGGCACCGGTGGTTGCACTTGCTGTCGCAGCGACAAGCAGTGGCTATGCGCAGTCGACCAACGGCCAGATTACGGGTGTAGTCACCGACAGCAGTGGTGCCGCATTGCCGAATGCAACGCTGCAGGCGATCAACACGCAGACAAACGTCGCGTACAAGGCAGCGGCAAATACCAGCGGTGTATACACGGTGCCGTTTGTTCCTCCTGGCGACTATGTCATGCAGGTCTCTGCGCCAGGGTTTAGCTCGCTGAAGCGCTCGGGGATTGCGGTGCAGGTCGGACAGACACTGGAGCTGAATCTGCAGCTTCAGACGGGTTCGGTCGATCAGACCATTACCGTGGACGCCGCTCCTCCCGCGATCGATACACAGTCCTCTGCCGTTGCAACCGTCATCGATAACGAGAAGGTGACGCAACTGCCGCTTAATGGCCGCAACGTGTACAGCCTGCAGGGACTGGTTCCAGGTGCGGCACCTGATAACTCTGGCCGCATCCGCTTCAACGGCATACGTTCCCGCGGAAATGAAGTGCTGGTAGACGGCGTCAGCCAGGTTCCACCGGAGACACGCGGCGACCCTGTCTCGCCGCCTCCGATCGACAGCATCGACGAATTCCGCATAGCGACCAGCGGCTTTACGGCCGAGTTCGGCAGTGCAGCAGGCGGTCTGATCAACATCGCTACAAAGTCAGGGAGCAATGCCCTGCACGGAACCGCATGGGAGTTTCTGCGGAATGATGTTTTGAACACACGAAACTATTTCGCGCCCGTGGGGCAGAAGAAGCCCGTGCTGCGCCAGAACCAGTTCGGATTTGTGCTGGGCGGACCGGTGTATATCCCCAAGCTGTATGACGGCCGCAACCGCACCTTCTTTTTCGTGGATTACGAGGGCAGCCGGACTCGTTCTCAGACAGTGTTTAACGTGACCGTGCCGACGCTGGCGATGCGCAACGGCGATTTCTCTGCTTTTCTCGGTAACCAGATCGGCGTGGATGCACTTGGCCAGCCGATACGGCAGGGGCAGTTGTACGATCCTGCAACAACGCGGATCGTCGGCAATACGAGGGTACGAACGCCGTTTGCAAATAACCAGATTCCGACCGGAAGCTTCAGCTCAGTCGCAGCAAAGTTGCTGGCGTACTATCCCAACCCAACCAACGGAGCTGCTTCGCAGAATCTGGTTACGGCAACGTCCTCCGGCGCGGATACGAATCGCTACGACATACGCATCGATGAAAACATCAACACCCGTAATCGGCTGTTTGGCCGCTACTCCAACTACAACTCCGCGCCGCTGGTTTCGGTTCCCTTCCGGTCGGCACAGGGTGACTTCGATGTGAGCCGGGCCAAGCAGAGGTCGCTTTCCCTGTCGTTCATCACGACCCTGTCGAGTAATACCTTCAATGAAGTTCGTGGAGAGTTCCTACAGGTGAAGCAGGATGCCGTGCCCTATCTGAGTCAGCAGAATGTTGCTGGGTCACTGGGCATTGCCGGCGTCACCAACCAGGCGGGACTCCCCACGATGGACATCTCCGGCATTCAGCAGCTTGGGCCCAGCGCCAGCGGCACGTACCTGCAGGACAATCAGCGCATGTTCGCTATCCTGGATAACTTCACCTTCCTGAAAGGCAAGCACAGCTTAAAGGCGGGCTTTGAGGGCCGCTTCTACCGGCTGAAGAACTTTCAGCCTTCTTACTTCAACGGCTACTTCGCCTTCCGGTCTGCAGAGACTTCTGCCCCCGGTTCGCTCTCGTCAGCCACAGGAAACGCTTTCGCCAGCTTTCTGCTGGGGCAGGCAGATTCTACGCAGTACACACAGGTCGATCCCGGGCAGCTTGTCAATGGCGAGTACTATGCGGGCTTCTTGCAGGACGATTGGCGCGCCACTCGCCGACTGACCCTGAACCTGGGACTGCGGTATGAGGTGAACACACGGCTGGCAGACAAGCGTGGTTTTAGTTCCACGTTTGATCTGGCATCACAACGCGTGCTTGCAGGTGCGCAACGGCCTGTTCCCCCGCTGTCGCTCGCGAACCTGGCACCTCGCGTTGGCCTGGCGTATGACGTGTTCAACAACGGAACCACACTCCTGCGCAGCGGCTTCGGCATCTTCTACTCGCCCATTACTGGAACTGGTGGAAACCCGTTAAACGGAGTTCCAAAGTTCCCGTTTGAGTTCACGTCGGTTGCGAACAGTCCAGACGGCATCAGTCCGGTTTCAACGCTGGCAGCCGGTCCAGTTATCGCGCAGCAGTTTGCCATCACCGATCCAAAGCTTGGCTTCGGCGCGAACGTTCAGGTGCAATCGCCGAACACTGCTCCCTATGCGTACCAGTGGAACCTGGGCGTGGAACAGGCACTGACGCGTGGCATGACTATGGACGTGTCGTATGTCGCCTCCGTAGCGCACAAGTTCGACCTGGGACGGCTCAACTACATCAACCTGAACCAGGTGCCGTACGGTGTCGCACGTCAGGCGGCGGCCACCCAGAACACCAGCAATCCTGTCACCGCGCCCTTGCGGCCATACGTGAACTTCAACAACGTCTACGCCATCAATCCCCGGTGGGGTAACTCCGCCTATAACTCGCTGCAGGCAAAGCTGGAGCAGCGGACCCGGTACGGGTTCAATTACCTCCTGTCGTATACCTGGGCAAAGTACATCGATAACGGCTCAGAGGCTTATGGCTTCCTGGGCGGCAGTTGGCCAGAGGACATCTATAATCTGCGCCGGGAACGCGCGGATTCGACTGCTGAGATACCGCATCGCTTTGTCGCCTCCGTGGTATGGGATCTGCCATTTGGTGAGGATCGCGCGGTGCGACTGCACGGCATTTCTAACGCCCTTGGTGGGGGCTGGCAAATCAGCCATGTGCTGACGGCGCAGAACGGGCAGCCGGTGGAAGTGGAGCAGGCGACCAACACATCTAACACCTACAGCCTGCTGCAGCGACCCAACCTGAACGGCGACCCCATCCTAAGAACGGGACGCACGACAAGGCGATTCTTCAACACAGCCGCATTTTCTGCGGCGGCACCACAATTGCCGGGCACCTCGCCTCGTAATCCAATCCGCAGTCCTGGCCTCTTCAACACGGACCTGGCGGCGATCAAGAACTTCAAACTCTACGAAGCCAACACGCTCGAGTTTCGGCTGGAGGTTTTCAACCTGACGAATACGCCTCCGCTGCTGTTGCAGACACGCACTACGTATAACCCGAATCTTGCGCTGGCTTCGCAGTCCTTCGGCCAGATCACCTCGGCGGGCAGTGGGCGCACCCTGCAGGCCGCTTTGAAACTCCACTTCTAGCTTCCGAAACTTGGACCGCAATGCAAGGAGAGACATGAGACCTACACGACGCTCGTTCCTGAGTTCCGCTGCCGCCGGAGCCATCGCAGCCGGTACGTCAGGTAAAACCAACTGGCTGCTGGCCCAAGCCGCTGCAGCGGGTATTCCTGTACGAGCCATCACAAAGGGCCCGGGCTTCCACTGGTTCGGCTACTACGACAAGCTACAGTTCGATCCCACGGGACGGTACGTTCTCGGCAACCACGTGATGTTTGAAGGACGCAAGCCCAAGCCGGATGACACGATTCAAGTGGGCATGATCGACACCGAAGACAATGACCGCTGGATCCACCTTGGGGAATCGAAGGCATGGAGCTGGCAGCAGGGATGCATGCTGCAGTGGATACCCGGCACAACGTCACAGGTGATCTGGAATGACCGGGAGGGCGATCATTTCGTCTCGCATGTGCTGGATGTGAATACAGGTAAGAGAAGAACCTTGCCGGCACCCATCTATTCCCTTAGCCCTAATGGCAAGTGGGCGATCTACACAGATTTCTCACGACTCGAAAAATCACGTCCCGGATACGGCTATGCCGGCGTTCCCGATCCAAACGAGGCCGTGTCCATTCCGAAGAACTCCGGCGTCTGGCGCCTGGACCTTGTCTCCGGCGAACACAGGCTGCTGCTTTCCATTGCGGATGCAGACGCAGTGAATGACGGAATCAGCAAGCGCGGCACCGCAAAGCAGCGGCTTGAACACCTCTTGATCTCCCCGGACGGCTCACGCTTCTGCTTCCTGCATCGCTGGGATGTGCGCGAAAATTCCGATGCGTTTGTCACGCGGCTTGTCACGGCGAAGGCTGACGGCACGGACATGTACTCGCTGGACCCTTACGGCAAAACATCACATTTCATCTGGCGCGATCCGGAGCACATCCTGGCATGGTCCTGGCACCCATCCGGTGGTGATGGCTTCTATGTATACAAGGACCGTACGCGTGACGTGGAGCAGATCGGAGCAGGCATTATGCCGGAAAACGGACATTGCACGTACCTCTCCGGTAACCAGTGGATTCTGAATGACACCTATCCGGACAAGCAGCGACTACAGCACCCTTTCCTGTACCAGATCAAGACAGGAAAGAGATTTCCACTTGGCGACTTTCGGACACCGCCGGAGTACACGGGCGAATTTCGGTGTGACACGCATCCACGGTCCAGCCGAAACGGCCTTAAGGTGACGATTGACTCGCCTCATGGAGGAAACGGCAGGCAGATTTACCTGCTGGACGTCTCCTCCATCGTGGCAGGAACTAAGTGAGCTTTGCCACCAATAACGAGATCTTGTCAGGGTTCATGAGGTAGGCTGCCGGAATGAACTGAGGTCGCGGGTACCAATCCACGAACACTGCTTAACCTGCGCAATCTTCTCAGGTGCATCCGGGTGTTCGATCCTGCCTGCGGCTCCGGCAACTCCTTGGTTATCGCGTACAAAGAACTGCGCAAGATTGAGGCTGAGATCAACCTGCGTCGTGGCGAGCCAATGCTGTCCAGCGAGATCAGCAAAAAGAACTTTCGCGGTATCGAGATACGAGAGTTCGCAGCAGAGATCGCCCGCCTCGTGCTGGTTACCGCCGAGTACCAATACGACGTTCTGCACCGGACCAAAAGGAGACAGCATGAAACCGCTTGGATCATCCCCCTTCTTGCAAGCGTCAGGTCGTGAGTAAGTGCAGCTAAACTCAAGACAACCATCCTGTGCCCAAGTTGCGCGTCTATCCCAGACTAAATAAGTTCGCGCCGTGAGTAATGCTCGATTTCTCTCCAAAATCAGAGAGGATTCTGTTGCTAGGCAACAATGTGCTGAAGGAGCAGGCCAACTACATGTCGTTAAGGGATGCATAAATTTGCAGCACAGTCGAGAACAGGCGGTCGTGCCAAGTGACACAACGCAATTACGCATGACTTAGCCGCACGATAGACTTCCAAGGCTTTAAGACTGTTTTAAGCTGCTTGCCGAAGCGGGATTGGCATGGATCAGCACGGAGTTCCGCGGCTCGGTGCGGCAATTTTCCATTCCAAAGACAACTTCCTGTTTAACACCGGCTCAGCAAAGTACCTGCTAGGCGCTGTTTCGTCGGGATTTGGGCAAAGAAGTAAACCAGTCAAGCTGGACAAGTGCCAGATAGGGCATCGTGTCGCACCGCTGTTAGAACAGCCGCGCGACGGGCGGATACGTCAGCAGCAGTCCTAGGGCCAGCAATCCAAGCACGACGGCGCTGACGTGTCCCAAATGCACGGCGCTATGTTTCCCATGTCGGGCCAGCACAGCCCATGTCACCAACCAAACCAGGATTGCGGCGCTGCTCACACCACTCAGCACGCCGCTTGGCTTGTACAGGTTGAAGTACGGTTCCAATGCCTTCACTGCGCCTGGCACATAGAACACACTGCAAGCCGCAGCGCCTGCGGCCACCAGCGCGGCAGCAACGCCACATAATAGTCGGTCTCAATCCGCCGTGTCACCGCACCCGTTCCGAGAGCAATACGAGCATCTTTCGTCGATGCAGCCCTATTAAGAAGGGCACCGACAACACCCGGAAGCGCAGCAGAAAGGAGTGCATCCACTTCGAACGCCAGGAGCGTCCGTCTTACCTCCGGATGCGCCGAACCTCCTGCGGATACGGGCAAAGATCCACGCCAGCGCGGTAAACGCGATTGGAGCCACGAAGCCGAAGCTGCCGTGCACTACGGAGATAGATTGGACTTCCGAATCATTCCTACCAGCACTCGAGACCATGTACCAGACGACCATCAAGATTAATGTGTCATTGAACTCGATTGACGCCTTTGCTGAACCAGGGGTACATGAGCGGCAAGACGTAGAGGGTGAGGATCGTTGCGGTAATCAGACCTCCAATGACGACTGTCGCCAGAGGCCTTTCAACTTCGGCACCTCGTGAAGTGGAGATTGCCATTGGAATAAATCCGAGACTCGCGACTAGGGCGGTGATTAGCACTGGCCGCAGCCGGTCGGACGCGCCCAGGTGAACAGCGTCGTCCACCTCCTTGCCATCTTTCCGAAGTGAGTTGATGTGGCTCACCATCACCACTCCGTTCAGTACGGCGATGCCGAATAGAGCGATGAAACCGACGCACGCGGAGAGATTCAGGTTGATTCCACGGAGCCACAGGGCTGCAACGCCACCTACCAGGGCGAGGGGAACGATGGACAGGATAAGGAACATCTGTCTGGCGTTTTGGAAGGTCGCGTACAGCAGCGCGGAGATGATGAGCAGAGACACAGGGAAGACGATCAACAGCCGCTGCTGGGCGCGCTGCTGATTCTCGTACTGCCCGCCCCACTCCAGCCGGTAGCCGGGCGGTAGAGGCATCTTTGCCGCCATAGCGGCTTTACAGTCCTTGACGAAACTGCCGAGGTCTCGTCCGCTCACGTTGCTCATCACCACGGCGCGACGATGTGCCTCCTCGCGATTGATAAGGATTGGACCACCAACAGTCTTGATTTCAGCCACCTGATCCAGCCGAATCAGCTCTCCCTGCGGTGTCTTCATTAGTAGAGAACGGAGGCGCTCCGGGTCGTTGCGGATGCCGGCAGGAAGACGGACGGCAATGGGGAAGCGTTCCTCCCCCAGCAACATTTCGGAGAGTTGTTTGGAGCCGTAGAGCGTTTCGATCACCTCTTGTACATCGTAGACGTTGACGCCGTAGCGGGCAGCTTCGCGACGATTAACTTGAACCTGCAACTCCTGCGCTCCAGAGATAATCTCCATCTGCGTCTCCGACGCGCCCTGCACGTTTGAAATGATTTTCTCGGCCTTATGTGCCATCTGCTCCAGCGTGTTCAGGTCTTCGCCGAAGATTTTCAGAGCAACGTCGCCTCGCGTGCCGGTGATGGTCTCGTCCATACGCATCTGCATGGGCTGAGTAATCTCGTACGTCACGCCGGGTATTTTGTCGAGCGACTTCTGCAGGGCGTCAGTAAACTCCTGTTTTCCCTTAGCGCCTGCGCTTTGAAGTTTAGGTGTAAAGCTCAGGTAGGAATCTGATTCATACTCGCCCATGGCTTCAGTCGCAAGGTCGGGCCTCCCTAGCTTGGTCACGATACTGGTGACACCATCTTGAGCCTTTATGGTCTTCTCAATCTGGTTTCCTATGGCGACAGACTCTGTCAATGCAATACCCGGCAGGCGTTTCGAGGTGACGACCATGGAACCTTCGTCGAGGGTTGGCATAAACTCCGTGCCAATGAACTTTAGCGAACCGAGTGCCACCACAATCATCACGATGGAAGCGATCAGGATTGGAGTGCGATGCCGCTCACTGTTGTCGAGTGATCGGCCATATGCATCCCGCAGACGGTTAAACCAGTTCGTCCCGGGAGAGGATTCTTCATGGCCATCCGCTGTGAGAACCTTTGCCCGGTGCCGCAGGGCAACCGTGCAGAGCGTTGGGACAACGAACAACGCGAGCAGTAACGAACCTGCAAGTGCAGAGACGACTGTCACCGCCATCGGACGAAACATCCGGCCTTCCAAACTTTGCAGCGTAAGCACCGGCAAGTAAACGGCAATAATGATGAGCACACCGAAGATCACCGGGCGCGAGACTTCGTGGGTGGCCTCACGCACCACATCGATCAACGGCTTGCCTGCTCCGCCGTTCTCAAGCCGGTGCATGCAATTTTCGGTCATCACGACGGAGCCGTCGACGATGGTGCCGAAGTCAATCGCGCCCAGACTCATCAGGTTGACCGAAATGCCGAACAGGTCCATACCGATGAAAGCGAAGAGCAATGACAGCGGAATAGTGACGGTCACCACGAGGGCCGCGCGCCAGTCCCCGAGAAAAAGAAGCAGGATGACTATAACGAGAAGGGCGGCTTCTATGAGGTTGCGGCGAACGGTCGCGGTGGTGGCGTCGATCACGTCGGATTGATTGTAGAAGGGGATGATCTTAGCGCCTTCCGGCAGCTTCAAGCCAGCGATCTTCGCCTTGATCTCCTTGATAATCTTCTGCCCGTTCTCCCCGCGCAGAATAATGACCATGCCGGAAACGGTTTCACCCTGGCCATTGCGCATGACCGCGCCGTGGCGCGGCAGGGCAGCAGTCCTGATGCTGGCGATCTGTTTCAACAGAACGGGAACGCCGTTGGTGGTGGAGACGACGATGTTACCCAGATCGTCGATGCTTTCCGCCCGGCCCAGCCCGCGCACAGTGTACTGCTGCTCCGCATGCTCGATGTAGCTGCCGCCGAAGTTGGCGTTGTTATCGGTGACTGCTTTCACGACGTCATGCAACGTTAGATTGAAGCGACGGAGGTTTTCCGGGTCCACCTCTGCGGTGTACTGCTTGGTTTCGCCACCCCATGAATTGATCTCGCTGACACCGGGGATGGTAAGCAGTGCGTACCGTATGACCCAGTCATGCAGCATCTTTACCTGCATGAGCGACATCTTCGGCGCGGAAACCGTGTATTGGTACACCTCGCCAAAGGCCGTCGACATAGGATTCATCTGCGGCTGCAGACCTGCAGGGATACGACTTTGTACCTGATTGATCCGCTCGGCGACGAGTTGCCGGACGAGATACTTATCCATCGAATCGTCGAAGATGACCGTGACCATCGACAGATCGAGCTTGGACGTGGAGCGCACCATCTGCAGCTTCGGCATGCCCATCATGGAGGTCTCGATGGGATAGGTTACGAGCTGCTCCACCTCGACCGGTGACATGCCGGGGCATTGCACCGTGACGACCACCTGGTTGTTCGTAAGGTCAGGGAACGCCTCCAGCGGCAGGCGAAGCATTACCGTGACGCCGCCGACCACAAGCACCAGGAGAAGCGCAACGACGAGCCATCGATTTGAGAGAAAGAAGTCGACAAGCTTACGCATGCTAGCCGTCTCCCATTGTGCCCTTGAGCATCTCGGACTTGACCATGAACGCGCCATTCACGACGATGCGGTCTCCGGGTGCTAGTCCATCCACGATCTCCGCTTTGCCCAAAGACCGCGTACCCATGTTTACTGTGCGGGCTTGAAAGCTTGTACCATTTGCGCTCACGACAAAGACAACTGGCATTCCATTAATGTTCTGCAGCGCGTTTTCGGGAACAAAGACGGCGTCGTGTGTTGCAGGTTCAGCAATTTGCGCCGAAACAAACATGCCGGGGCGTAGCTTCGTACCGGGATTTGGAATGACGATCCGGACCGGAATCGTACGTGTTTCCGGGTCAAGTATGTCGCCAATCATGGCGACGCGGCCATGGAAGGTCTGGTTTGGAAAGCCTGCAGTAACGACATCTGCTGCTGCGCCCTGCTGGATCAAGGAGAGATCCTGCTGGTTGACGGCGGCCGTCACCCAGATAGTCGATAGGTTGGAGATGTCGAAGGCGACGAAGCCAGTCTCTACCACTTGACCGACACTGATATTGCGGCTTATCACCACACCGTCGATAACTGAGCGGATGGGAATGAGTTCGTAATCGTAAAGGTTGCCGGGATTGAGCGATTCTGGAGCAATTTGAAGTAGCTCGGAAAGATGCTCCCGTTCCATGTGAACGTTTGCCTCGGCATCGATCAGCAGCTTCTGTGCCTGGAGAACTTCCTGATCGGAGCGCTGCGACTCCTCGAGCGAAGCAGCCTGAATGGAGTAGAGACGGTGGTAACGCGCCTGTGCCTGCTTCGCAAAAGAGACTGCGCCACGTTGGCGATTCGCCTCGGCGTAGGCCTGAATGAGCGACCCGACCGTTTCATGCACCATGTGACTGTGCAGATTGCCAAGCACCTGTCCTCGCCTCACCGGACTGCCGGGAAGAACATTCACCGACGTGATGCGACCGTCCGCGATGGTTCCGAGGTGCGAGGTGTGTTGCTCGTCCAATGCAACCTGGCCAGCAACGGAGAGCGTGCGCGGCATGCGCTGCACCAGAACGTAGGCGATCTGGATGCCTGCACGCTGCTGGTCCTGCACCGCAATCTTCACGATGTCGTTTGCCTGTGCTTCACCTTTCGTGGATTTATCCGGCTGGTTCTGAGTGCTTGAAGCGGACAAAGACTTGTCTGAAGAGGGTGAGCCAGAGCTGCCGCTCTCTGCCGGCTTCCTGGAACATCCAGTCAGCAGGCTGGACAGTAGCAGCAGCGGCAGGCAAGACTGTAAGCGGTTCATGGCTGTAGCCCGTAGGCAAGCTGAAGCCGTAGCTCAGCCTGCTGAAACTCCGCAAGTGTGCGTAATGCCGTAATCTCCACATCGAACGCGGTGCGCTCCGCGTCCAGAAACCGCAGGAGGTCCACACCGCCCATGCGATACGCCTCCGTGAGCAGCGCGAGATTCTGCTGGGCATTTGTACGCATATCAGGCAGCACGTGCTCCACCACATCACGCTGGTGCTGGTACGCTTCTTCGTACTGCGCTATCTCGCTGCGCGCCCGCAGCTGTGCTGCTTCCAATGAACTTTTGGTTAGACGTACGGCTGCTTCCGCGCGCTGAATCTCGCCCTGGTTGCGATTGCCGAACGGCAGGTCGACCTGCAGCGAACTGTAGCCGGTGTTGGAGGTGTTGTTGTTGTTGTTGCGCTTATACCCGCCGATCAGGTCCAGGTTCGGGACGCGAACGGCGTGTTGCAGCGCGAGGTCTGACTCGGCAACCCTCACGGCTTCGCGGCTGGCCTGCAGGTCGGGCCGGCGATCAAGCACCTGTTCGACTGGCAACGGCGCAACGGGAGCAATGGTGTCCAGTGTGTCAGTGAGCTGCAGGGTCTGGCTGGATGGCGTACGACCCATCTGCTTAAGCAACTCAAGCTGACCCTGAGTCGCGTCGCGCTCCGCAGTGCGCAGGGCTAGCAGGAGGCGATCCCGCTCGATTCTCGTGCGCAGTAGATCCACGCCGCGCATGGCACCGGCGTCCACGCGCTGCTCGTCGTAATGCACCATTTCGTCAACGGTTTGCATGTCACGCCGCAGCAACGTCGTAATGCGCCCAAGCACCACAGCCTGGTAGTACGCGCCAGCGACGCGCGAGACAAGGTTGAGTCGCGCGGCCTGCTCCTCAGCCTCGGCTTGTGCCAGCTGGGCACGTCCCAACGCAATGCGCCTGCCTCGTTTTCCATCGGTCTCGATCGCCTGGCTCACAAAGGCGTAGTTCTCGGTCTGCGATCCATAATCGAAGTCGCTGCCCCAGGGCCGCCAGTCCTCCGACTGTAAAAACAGCCGTGGGTTTGGTCGCAGAGCCGCTTGCCGGAGCTGCCCTCTGGCTTCGTCGGTCTGTGCCGCAGCCATCTGCGCCTGCGGACTCTTCAGCGCGGACTCTACGGCATCGTGCAGGCTCAGAGATTGTCCTGAGGTGGTCAGGACGGCGAGTCGCATTGCCAGCACACACCAAGACAATCGGCGCGCAATGCACGGCACTCGGTTTTTGGCAAACAGGCGGTTGGATCGTGTTGTCATATCAGCACTGCATGAAGCATTGAGCTCTACTCATTGGCCAGGCGGTCGGACGCGTCGGGTGCCCGAGGCAAGGGGATACGTGTGAACAGATGCTTGTCACGCAGAAAGGTAAGTACGACTCAAATGGTCGTTCCTGAATGCGCTTTTTAAGCGTCCTCCTGTCACTGCTTTTGCGAGAAGCTCAATACAGCCGTCGCCCTTAAGACCGCCTTAAGGTTGCCCCGCTACCTTCAGACGCGGTTAGGTAAACAGGGGAAACGCTGGATGGCCCGGAGCAAGCAAATGCGTGCAAAGTACGGGAGGGCGTCCCTTGCGCTACTGCTCTCAGCAGCATCGCCTGCGTTGCCGGCAGCACAGACCAGCGCGAGCGTGGAAGTCAACGTTCAGGATGAGACTGGTGCGCTCATTCCACGCGTACACTTGGTGCTCGTGCAAAACAGTAAATCTATCCGGGAAGCAGAATCTGATTGCGCGCGGGGCGTGTCAGGCTTTCCGTACTCAGGAGTGGCCATCACCTGCTACGCACAGACGCGGACGGGTTCGCTAGTGTGGAGCAGCCTTTCGACGTTCCACTTACGCGGTCTGCGCTGCGCATTGTGCTCAGGGCGTCTGCCACGGTCGATATCAACGTAACAACAGATAGCCAGCCATTGCAGCTGACGCGCGACCCCGAGAACACCAAAATGCCATCAGCCTGGACCGCGATGCCCTCGACCGCCTGCCGGTTTTCGATGCAGACTACATCGCCACGCTAACCCGCTTCCTGAGTTCTGATGTGACCGGTACCGCCGGCGTGTCGCTGGTTGTTCACAGTGTGGAAGCGAACGGCCCTGGCGTTTCTGCGTCTGGCATCCAGAGCATCCGGATCAATCAGAACCCATATACTGTGCTCTATTTAGCGCCCGGACGGGCCCGTCTTGAGATCACCACAAAGGGTGGCACCGACCACTTTCACGGCTCCGGCAACTTTCTCTACCGGAACTCGGTGTTTGATGCGCGTGAGCGGTTCGCCTCCAGCAAGCCGCAGCAGCAGCGTGTCTACTTTGAGGGCGCACTCACAGGGCCGCTGCACCTAGGCCATGGCTCCACATTTCTGCTTACTGGCAACCACGATTTCAACCGCCAGCAGGCCGTCGTGCTGGCGGCAACACCATCCGGCCAGGTGCAAACCATGTGGTCAATCCCACAACGCACGACCTCTATTCGGCGCGGGGCTTTTACACCTTTCGCGGCACCGATCAGTTCTAAATCGGCTACTCGTACGAACGGCGCGTGGTCTTGAACACCGGGGCAGGAGGAACCGTGCTACCCGAGGCTGCTGCCAATGCCCACTCATTCGAACATGAAATCAACGTGGGCTACACAAGCGTCCTGTCGCCGCACCTGGTGAACCAGCTACGGTTCCTTGTGGGCAAAGCAGACAACGCAAGTTGTGGGAAAGTGCTCTGCAAGGGCAGGCCTGAAAGGCCCGTAGGAAGCAAACCCTTGGGGCTGCACGGAGCGTTTTTCATCGGCTTGTGCGCCAGGCACGGAGTCCCTTCCATGTCTTTTGTCAACGGTTAGGCGCAGCGGCGATCGCCCCTGTAACGA
>CAXTFT010000058.1:18158-19786 GCA_964243585.1 uncultured Terriglobus sp. | reverse complement strand
CGCATCATCTCGATCAGCACGGAAAGCTGCAGCTCGCCGCGGCCCAGCACCTTGAAGGTCTCCGGGCTGGCAGTGTCTTCCACGCGGATCGAGACGTTGGTCAGCAGCTCCCGCTCCAGCCGTTCCTTGATGTTGCGCGAAGTCACATACGAGCCTTCGCGTCCCGCGAACGGTGAGTTGTTCACGCTGAACTGGATGGCAATGGTCGGCTCGTCGATGGTGATCAGCGGCAACGGCTGCGGGTCTTCGATGTTGCAGAAGCTTTCGCCGATGGTGATGCCGGGCACACCTGCGATGGCCACGATATCGCCCAGCACGGTCTCGGTCGTATCGATGCGCTTGAGCCCGTCGTAGCTGAACAGCTTCGTGATCTTCACGTTCATCATCGAGCCGTCGCGCTTGGACACGGCCACTTCCTGCCCGTTCTTCAGCGTTCCATTGAACACGCGCGCGATGGCCAGCCGGCCCAGGTAATCCGAGTAGTCGAGGTTGGTCACCAGGATCTGCAGCGGCCCGTCGATCTCGCCCGTCGCCGGCGGAATGGTGGTCATGATCAGTTCGAACAGCGGCTGCAGATCGGTCCCTGGCTGCGCCAGGTCCATGGTCGCCGTGCCGGCCTTGCCGTTGGTGTAGATCACCGGGAACTCCAGCACGGACTCGTCCGCATCCAGGTCGATGAACAGGTCGTACACCTCGTTCAGCACCTCCTGCGGGCGCGCATCGGGCCGGTCGATCTTGTTGATGACCAGGATCGGCGTGAGCTTGGCCTCGAGCGCCTTGGACAGGACATAGCGCGTCTGCGGCAGCGGACCTTCACTCGCATCTACCAGCAGCACGACGCCGTCCACCATCTTCAGCGCGCGCTCCACCTCGCCGCCGAAGTCGGCGTGGCCCGGCGTGTCCACGATGTTGATCTTCCCTTCGCCGTAGTGCACGGCGGTGTTCTTGGCCAGGATGGTGATGCCGCGCTCGCGCTCAAGATCGTTGGAGTCCATCACGCGGTCGGTCACGGCCTCATTGGCGCGGAAGGTGCCGCTTTGCCGAAGCATGGCGTCGACCAGCGTGGTCTTGCCGTGATCGACGTGGGCGATGATGGCGATGTTGCGGATGGTTCCGGGCGTGTTTACGGCGGTGCTCACAGCGTTGGGTGTCCTGTTCTTGTTGGCTTGTCAGAATGTGGTGTGCGGATGGAACTGCCCTGACGCAAGAAGCTCGCCAGCGTTCCCGGTGCGCAGAAGGGCGCACGAACGCACTAGCTCAAGTCTACAGGAACGTTCCCGCGCTTCGGTTAAGGTCCGGCGAATCACGGGCCGAAAGCTCCGCACGAAGATTAAGCGCCGACGCGTGCAGTACGGCACTGGTCAGAAACACCCCAACACTTGATAGTCTCACTTGCATACATGCGCAAGTGTTGATATGTTTATGGAGAGATGAAACAAACCACCGAGACCTGCAGCGCAACCGATCACCACGGCAACACCCCCGCCGTCGTGCTCGATGCGCATGCCATTGAGCGGTGTGCGCGCATCTTCCGTTCCCTGGGCGATGCGCCTCGTTTGCGGATCATCACGCGTCTTGCGGCGGCATCGGCCTGCGTGGGCGAACTGGCCGAGGCGGAGGGCGAGACG
>CAXTFT010000058.1:0-18148 GCA_964243585.1 uncultured Terriglobus sp. | reverse complement strand
GACCGGCCCCTGGCCGCCCGGCTGCGCAGGGAGATCGAGGCGGAGGGCGAGACGGTGGCGACCATCAGCCAGCGCCTTCGCGTGCTCCGCGCAGAGAACGTGGTGACGCGCAAGCGCGACGGCAAGCACGTGCTCTACTCCCTCGCGGACCGGCACATGCACGACCTGGTCGCGAACGGCCTGGAACACGCAACAGAGCACCCACGCCGGTAACAAAACCAATTCCAGCAGCACAGAAAGGATCACCATGACGACCGAACACACAATCCACCCGAATCATCCCCACCAGCACGAAACCGGCTGCGGCCACACCGCCGTGCAGCATGGCAACCACGTCGATTTTCTGCATGACGGCCATTTGCACCATCCGCACGAGGGTCACGTAGACGAGCACACGCTCGAAGTCAGCGCGGCAAACCCCGCCGACTGCACGAACGGCCACGCGTGCGACGGCCACGAAGCCGGCCACGTCCACGGACCGAACTGCGGCCACGAGGCTGTGCCCCACGGCGACCATGTGGACTACCTCGTGAAGGGTCACCTGCACCACCAGCACAACGGCCACTGCGACAATCATGGCAACGTGCAGGTAGTTCAGTAGCACCGCTTGTAGCTCCGGACAGTTCCGCAACGAAGTCGATGCTGGTACGGACTGGCTTCCTCGTCAAAGTAGAAGCCACGAGCTCAACAAGTTTCCTCAGCCGCTGGGATAATCGTTCCAGCGGCTGAGTCATTCCCGTAAGGCCTAGCTTCGTGTCCGCGAATGCCCTCGCCGCTGCATAGGGCTCAGGTTGCGCGTCGGCGGCAAGGGCGACCTGCTTCTGTCTGCTTACTCCTTACGCCTACACTGGTCTGCCAGAGTGAGAACCTTCGGCGTTCAAGAAGTGAAGCGTTGGGCATGAAGCCTTTCTCCAGGAGCGAGTGGCACACGCTGCTCCGCGTCGTCATTACCAGCATCCTGCTGTGCCCATTGCTCTGTTCGCAGCAGCCAGGCTCGGGGCAGACAGCGTCTGCCCTTTGCGACCGGGCGTATGCGTCAGGCAAATATCGCGAGGCTGCCACATGCTTTGCAAACGCTGCTGTGGCGGGGAGAGCCGACCCCTCTAGAGCGGCAAAAGCCTTGCAGATGGAGGCGCGCAGCCTATTGCGGCTCAACGATCTGCCTTCTGCGGAGGCCGCGTTGCGCGCAAGTCTTGAGGCTCGTCCGCAAGACCCGGACACGCTGTATCTGCTGGGTTCAACACTCCAGCGCCGCAACCTGCCGAAGGAGTCGCTGGAGACGTTCACGGCGGCAGCAAAGCTGCGGCAGCCCACGGGAGAAGACCTGCGCGTGATCGCGTTGGACTATGTCCTGCTCAACAGCTATCCCGACGCGCTCCATTGGCTTGCGCGCGCAGTCGCGTTCAGCCCAAGCAACGCAGACGCGTGGTATGACCTTGGCCGGGCCCAGATGCATGAGGGCAGGTTCGCCGACGCTGCTGCCGCTCTCCGCAAGAGCCTGCAACTGCAGCCGCTCAGCGCAAAAGCAGAGGACAACCTCGGCATCTGCCTTGAAGCAGAGAACCAGCCCGACGCCGCTGTAGAAGCCTATACGCGCGCGGTAAAGCTGGCCGAGGCCGACGAGCGCGCGGGCGAGCAGCCCTTCGTGGATTATGGTGCTCTGCTCAATACGCGCAACGGCTTCCGCGAGGCGATCGGGCCTTTGCAGCAAGCCACGAAGCGCAACCCGCAGAGCAGCCGCGCCTTCGCGGAGTTGTCGCGGGCTTATACCGGCCTGGGCGAAAACACTTCTGCCCTAACCGCGATGCAACGCGCTGTAGCTCTTGACGAGAAGAACTCTCGTCTTCACTTCCAGCTCGGCAGACTTTACCGCGCAGCCGGCATGGCAACAGAAGCGAAGCGTGAGTTCGAGCTAAGCTCCGGCCTTTACGGCGGCAAGTCCGCCGAGTAAGCTCAAACGCTTGCCTTTCCGGCAGCTGCCCGAGACTGTTCCAGTCGTCGAGCGCCCTCAGGGCTTTGTTCCGCTTGCCTCGGTACTCTCTGCTGGTGCTTGCGTCAGCTTCTTCCAGTCCTGCACCTGTTGCGTGCTTGCCTTCTCCTGCGCTTCGCGAATGCGGTTGTAATCGGCCAGCGCGGCTGCGGCGGCGTCAGGCCGGTGCAGCTTCCGGTTTACGCGAACCAACTCGTACAACGAACGCTTGCCGATTTCGCCATCCTTGTCGGCAGCGGCGCTCCTGCCTAGCCAGTCCGCCGCCTC
The DNA here is from genome assembly GCA_964243585.1 of uncultured Terriglobus sp. Classification (GTDB taxonomy): domain Bacteria; phylum Acidobacteriota; class Terriglobia; order Terriglobales; family Acidobacteriaceae; genus Terriglobus. The sequence continues at coordinate 15,891 of CAXTFT010000058.1, read as the reverse complement.
CTGATCCCGGCCAAGTGACGCAAGGCCGCGGCCAAGGTAATACTCGGCGACCGGTGAACCGGGATAGCTCTTCACCATCGCCAGCAGCAGCGGAACACCGGCGGCGCTATCGCCGCGTTCGATGGCCACGCTGCCGACGTTGTACATGGCGACAGGGTTCGCCGGCGCCAGTGCCAGTTCCTTCTGGTACGCCGCCTGGGCCGCTTCCATCTGGCTGGCCGCCCGGTACTCATCGCCTAGACCCTCATACAGGTCGGGATTGCGCGTCTCCTGCTTGATGGCGGCCTGGTACTCCGTAGCGGCTTCCGCGTGCTTCCCCTCGTCGGCATAAAGCTGCGCCTGCACGCGGTGAACGTGCCAGCTGTCCGGCTGCAGACGCGCCATGCGGGCGTAGCTGTCGTGCGCCACCTGACTATGCGCCTTGCCACGCAGTTCGAGCAGGTCCAGGTTGTCGGGTGCCTTCTCTGCCGCCCTATCAAACACCGCCGCAGCCAGCGCGGGATGCCCCGTGGCCAGCTCCACATTGCCGAGCCATGTGAGCGTTTCCACGTTGTCGGGCTGACGAGTCAACTCCATCTGCAAGGCACTGCGCGCCTCATCGGGCCGGTTCGCCTGGAAGAGAAAGATCCCGAGAAACATGTTGGCGGAGGGCAGCGATGGATCCAGTGCAAGCGCCTGCTGTACCGAGCGCACGGCCTCGTCCAGCTTGCCCTCACGGCCAAGCACCAGCCCCAGATCGAGATGCGCCTCCGCCATTTGCGGGGCCAGCTTTACCGCATCGCGAAAGGCCTGCTCCGCCAGCGCTGGCTGACCGTTGTGCATGGCAGCCGCGCCGCGCTCAAAGGCCTGCCGCACCTCTGGTGCCTGCGCCTGTGTAGCCGGAAGGCAGAGCGCGGCCACACAGACCGCAAGTACCATCCACGTTGAGCGAACACCGACAGGACGCATGCCAGAACCTTAGCCGCCCCAGAATACCCAAAGCAAACTCGCACGCTGCGGCCATGATGTCGAAGTTCATCGACCGGCTTGACGGACATCGCGGGTTCCTCTTCAGACCGGGCCACCACGCTGGCCTGCCGCCAAACCGCAGAGCTATGACAAATCGACAATGGACTTGCTCCATGGTCCACCTATCGAATGAGCCGATTGACAACCATTGGATGGACCCGCTAGCTTCCCGTGGTTGGACGAATCGATGTAGGCGTTTACACCAACTCGCCCCAACTCCCCCGATCTCCCGCTTCCTAAAACACGAAAGCCAGGCCAGGGATGCCGGCTTCAATAAGAAACACGACCTTTGGAGGTTGCTGTATGAACAAGTTACAACGCATCTACGCGGGGTTGCTCCTGCTGTTAGTCGCGGTTTGCGCCCGCGCGCAAACAAATCAAGGCCAGATCGCCGGCAATGTGCTGGACAGCACCGGTGCTGTCGTGCCGAACGCCACGATCACCGCCAAGAGTGAAGCAAACGGAACAACCTACACGGCCAAGTCTTCAGACGCTGGTAACTATCGCTTCCCCTCCATCCAGCTTGGCCGCTACACCATCACGACCGCCGGTGCCGGTTTCAAACAGACGGTGAGCACCGGTGTTGAAGTACGCGTCGGCACCGTCACCAGCCTTGATGTAACTCTGACTGCGGGCGGTGTGAGCGACACAGTCACTGTTTCCGCAGATAGCCCACAAGTGGAAACGCAGTCCTCTGACGTAGGTGGTACGGTAAACGACCGGCAGATCATCGAGCTGCCCCTTGCCCTTGGCGGCGTTGGTGCCCTGCGATCGCCAGAGGCCTTCGTCTTCCTCATCCCCGGAACAGTAGGACCAGGCTCTGGCGGCAATACTCTCAACGGCATCTTCATTTCGAAAATCTCCGGAGGCCAGAACTTCGGCAATGAAATTCTTTTAGACGGTGCCAGCCAGACTCGCTCTGAAAACGGTTCGTCTTTCGACGAAGAAGCGCCCTCAGTGGAAGCTATCGCCGAGTTCAAAGTCACCACGTCGACACCCGCTGCTGAATTCGGCCGCACCACTGGCGGCATCGAAAACTTTGCCACAAAAGCCGGCACCAACTCGTACCACGGCACGGCATTTGGCATCTTCCGCAACGATGCTTTTAACGCGAACAACTGGTTTAACAATGGGCAGCAGGCGTACTTCAAAGGCATCGGCAACGCAGCGTCTGCGCAAACCTTCCGGCGTCCAGTCGACAAGCAATATGACTTTGGCATCAGCGCCGGTGGTCCCCTCACCATTCCGCATCTCTACAACGGACGCGACAAGACCTTCGCCTTCTTCTCCTGGGAACAGTACCGCCGTGCGTTGGGCGGTGTGGCGACGAGCAATGTGCCGACAGTCGCGGAGCGTGGTGGAGATTTTGCAGATCGCCTGAATAATGGAACAAACGGCACGATCAATCCCTGTGACAACACGGCCATTCTGAACGGCCAGATCTTTGACCCTGCCACGACTCGTCCCGTCGCCGGCAACGCAACTGCATGCCGTACGGCTTTCGCGGGCAATCGCATCCAGCAAACGCGGTTCAGTGCAGTCGGTGCAAAGATTGCGGCGTTCTATCCCACGCCGAATAACAACAACCTGAACGGCAATTTCACGCTTGCATCATCCTCCGCCATCTTCAACACGACCTATACCGTTCGCGTCGACCAGAATCTCGGGCCTCACGACAAGATCTTCGGAAGCTATAGTTCGCGTCAGAACACCCGCTACAATCCAACCTTCCTAACACTTCCAGCCCCGATCGATCCAAGCGTTCAGACACAAAATTTCATCACTCACTTTGGCCGTGCCGGATGGGACCATACCTTCTCTCCGACCCTGCTGAATCACCTGAACCTGGGGTATAACCGCTCCAACTCGATCAATGGCTCCATCGAAGCGCAAAGCGGCACCAACTATAACCCGCAACTTGGTACACCCTTTAACGCCGGCTTTCCGCGTGTCGACGTGGGCGGTTACGTTTCGCTTAGCCGCAACCAGCTTGGTGACAACATCGATAACGGTATCCGGGTCAACGATTCCGTCAACTGGCAACTCGGCCGTCATAGCCTGAAGATCGGTGTCGACTACCGCTACCAGCAATACTCGCCGCTCGCTCAGGATCAGATCAACGGTTACCTGAGCTTTCAGGGCGGTCAGACCAAAGCAACCCGCGACTCTTCCTACCAGATTGGAACGGGTAACGGCTTTGCCAGCCTCTTACTGGGTGTTGGTGACAACGCACAGTCGACCGTGCCCTCTCACCAGTCACGCTGGATTTCCAACTACTGGGCCGGCTTTGTGCAGGACGATTTCAAGGTGACCAGCAACCTTGTTCTCAACCTCGGTGTGAGGTACGACGTCGATCAACCTCGCCGTGAGGCCCTTAACGACACTTCGAACTTCAGCCCCACTGCAATTGACCCTGTGAACGGCCGCCCGGGTGCAATGGTCTTTGCCTCTACCTGCCAGAACTGCAACAAGCGCTGGGCTGACACCTAGTTCAAGGACATCGCACCGCGTGTCGGATTTGCTTTCTCTCCTGCATCGCTGAATAACAAGTTTGTGCTGCGCGGCGGCTTCGCTACGCTCTATGGTCCACTCATCTACAGCGATTTTGGTGGATCCACTAACCGCGGGTACACCGTGCAAACGGTGCAGAACTCCAATAATTTTGACCCGGCGTTTCTTGTGGACGGTGGCGTAGCCAAACCGAACCCAGGCACTAATCTGGATCCGGCTTACTTTGACAATGGCAATGCGGACGCGCCGCGCTTCATCGATGCCAGCTACATCAAGCCATCCTACGGCCGTCCTGCTGCCGTACAACAGTGGAGTCTCCAGGTGCAGCAGGAGCTCTCCAAAGACCTGATCATGACCTTGGGGTATCTTGGCTCCTCAAGCTCGCATCTGCGTTCCGGCATTGAAAATGTAAACAACATGCCGCTTAGCAACTTCGCCCGCGGCGACGCGCTCACCTCCCACAATCTGACGGCAAACGGCGTCACCTCACCCTATGGGACCTTTAATGGGCAAGTGCAGCAGGCACTTCGTCCCTTTCCGCAGTATGGCTTCATAGCAACTGACTGCTGTCTGCAGAACGTGGGCCACTCCACATACGAGGCGCTCATCGCGTCAGTGGAGCGCCGCTTCTCGCAGGGGCTCAACCTGCAAGCGTCGTATACCTGGTCCAAGACGATCACAAACGCTGACTCGGCCCTGCCGGGAACGACAGTTGGCGTGAATCAGGAGCAGAATCCCTTCAACTCAAAGAGCCAGAAATCGCTCTCAGCGCAGGACATTCCGAACACCTTCGTTACCAGCTTTATCTACGAGTTCCCTTTCGGGAAGAACAAAACATTCCTGAACTTCAAGAATGCGCTTGCGCGCTCCCTTGTCAGCGGCTTCGAGGTTGGCGGCGTGTTGCGCTACCAATCCGGTGCGCCCATCTCGTTCGGCGGTGCAACCGGCGTTCCGGGATGGGATAACTTCATTGCCTACACCCGGATTCCCGGCAGCCAATTGGCGAGCAATGCGCGGCGCGGCAAGATTGACCCGTTCCGTAATTTGAAGTCAGGAAACACACAGACAGCACCGGATCCAAATGTGGATTCGGAGTTCAATGGCTACCTGGTCCCGAATGGTGTCGCAACAAATACCAATCCGAATCCGGGTTCAACAAACCCAAACTACAAAGCCTTGCAAAACTCACCCGCCTTCATTGACCAGAACCAGTTCGAGAACCGCATTCAGCGTTCGGTTCGTTCGAGCCTTGTGGGCGGCAACTTCGTCGCTTGCGATACCTGTGACAACGGTGCATTCCAGTTCGGTGATGTGCCCCGCACCACAGGTGAAATTAGAAACTATCGCTTCTATAACGAAGACTTCAGCTTCTTAAAGAAGACGCCACTCAGTGAGGGCGTGACGTTCTTCTTCAAGGTCGAAGTGCTGAATGCCTTCAACCGCCACACCTTCAACATTCCAAACACCGATGTAAAGGCAACGAACTTCGGTGTTCCTACAACGACGATCGTAGATCCGCGGGCATTACAGCTCACCGGACGTTTCCAGTTCTAAGTTGTCAGCCCGAACGGCAGGAGCGCGTCTAAGCGCTCCTGCCGTTTCCTAGTTCTAAATTTGCGTTCAATCTGCCGCATCATGTCACAACCTCTCATGAAGCCGAATGTCCTGCTCACAATTGTGCTCTCGTCGGTTGTACCCGGGCTTTGCGTGCGGGCACATGGAGAACAGCCCCGCTCTCCCTTGCAAGCGGAAAAAGCAGCGTATGCGCCCGGAACAGAACGCAAGGAACAGGCGATCGCTTCCGCTCTGCAGTTGCGCAACAAGGGCGATGCTGAGGGTGCACTGACGATTCTGCAGCAAGCGTCGGCGGCGATGCCTAAAGACACCGAACTGCTGCTGGACATCGGCATACAAGCGCAAAGTATGCAGCGGTTGCGCGTGGCCGAAACAGCTCTGCGCAACCTGCTCACGCTCGATCCAACCCATGAACGAGGCATCTATGCGCTTGCGCGTGTGGAGATGGACGAAGGCAAGTTGCCGGATGCGGAAATGCACTTCAATCTTTATTTGAAGCGTAGCCCTACAGATGCGACAGCGATATACGGGCTTGGCCGCGTTTACCAATTGCAGCAGAAGAGCGAGCAGGCGGCGGTGGAGTTTCACCGCTCCATCACGCTGAAGCCGGTACAGACAGAGTCGTATTACCAGCTTGGGCAGATGGCGCTGGAGGCGCACCGCGACGAAGAAGCGAAGCAGATGTTTCTCAAGACGCTCGAGCGGATGCCCGAACATGGCGGCGCGCTGACCGGCGTGGGTATCTTGGCGTATCGGGCGAAGAACTACTCGGAGGCACAGACTGCTTTCGCAAAGGCAACCATCAACTCGCCCGAATATCAGCCCGCACACTACTACCTGGGACTCGTCCTCGCGAGGCTTGGGAACAAGCAGGCGTCGCAGCTTGAGTTGGACAAGGCTGCGGCACTTACTGAGGCACAGCAGGGCAAAGGCAAGCCAATAACGGAGCAGTAAACACCGGCAATACCGGCGTCGCCTCGCGGAGCACCTACACCAACTTCTTTGCGGCAAGTCCGTTGGTGGAGTAGGGGTGTGGCAATCCTGACGTGACACTGTTCTCGATACGCCAGTATCCTTTTCCTATCCGCTTTGGATGTGCGGTCGGCATGCCTTTCTTCAAAGAGATTTTCGTCACGCTGTTGCTGCTTGCGTTCCAACTGCCCGGCACCTTGTTTGCGCAGTCTGAGGCTGCTTCTGTAAAGGCAACGCCCAGCTTCTCTGACATCGCCGAGCAGCGTGGCGTGCACTTCAAGGGGCAGGCGTATCACACCAGCACCAAGTATCTGCTTGAGACGATGGGTTCCGGCGTCGCGGTGTTTGACTATGACAACGACGGCCTGCTTGATATCTTCTTCGCGAATGGAGCGCCTTTTACAAACCCCGCTCCGAAGGGTACGGTGCCGCAAAAGTCCTCTCCCGCAGACTGGAACCGTCTCTTCCACCAAAAAAAGGACGGCAGCTTTGAAGACGTAACCGAGCGCGCCGGTCTCAAAGGCGTCGGTTACGCCATGGGTACCGCAGTCGGCGATTACGACAATGACGGGTACGAAGATCTATTCGTTACCAGCTATGGCGGCAATCATCTGTACCACAATAACGGCAACGGAACCTTCACGGATGTTACCGTCCCGTCCGGCACGGGCGGGCCAACGACGCCAGGGCAGAGTTGGTCGACCTCCGCAATGTGGGTTGACCTAGACAATGACGGCAAGCTCGACTTAGTCGTGCTGCGCTATGTTGTGTGGGATTTCGAGGACGTCTGGTGCGGGGAGCACCGCGAGGGCTACCGGGCATATTGCCACCCGGATATCTTCCCAGTAATCCGCCCGCTGGCCTATCACAACAATGGTGACGGCACGTTTAAGGAGATCGGTGAAGCCATCGGTTTCAAGCCGGGCAAAGGGCTCGGCGTTGCACTTTCTGATTTCGATCGCGATGGCAAGGTTGACCTGGCAGTCGCGAATGACTCCATGCTTGAGTTTCTGTACCACAACAAAGGCGATGGCACCTTTGAGGAGACAGGACTTACCGCAGAGATTGCGGTAGATAGTGATGGTCGCACTTACGCCGGCATGGGCATCGACTTTCAGGATTATGATAATGATGGCCTACCCGATCTGATCATCACGAACCTGGCGAACCAGAAGTATGCTCTCTACCGGAACAATGGTGACGGTTCGTTCACCTATGACACATACGTCTCGGGCCTGGCGCGCATGACGCTGCTGCACTCCGGCTGGGGTATCCACTTCTTAGACTATGACAACGATGGATTGAAAGACTTACTTGTAAGTCAGGGACATGATTTGGATACCGTGCAGTTAAATTACCCCCAACTACACTACAAAGAGCCGATGCTGCTTGCCCACAATGAGGGCAACGGCAAGTTTGTGGATGTGTCACGCGACGCAGGCGCGGTCTTTCAGCAGCCCTGGGTCGGCCGCGGCATGGCGGTGGGCGATCTGGACAACGATGGCCGCCTGGACGCCGTGGTCTCGACCAACGACGGACCTGCCCACATCTTGCACAATGAGACGGTCTCCTCCAATCACTGGATAACCTTGCTCCTGGTTGGTCACACGTCGAACCGCGATGCCATCGGTGCCGCAGTCAAAATCACGACGGTTAGGGGTTCGCAGTTCCTCACGGTGTCCACGGCCGGCTCTTACCTGTCCTCCAGCGACAAGCGGCTGCACTTCGGTGTTGGTTCCGAGAGCACGATCAAACGCATTGAGATACGTTGGCCCAGCGGCAAAACGCAGGTGCTTGAGAACGTTGCGGTCGATCGTGTCCTGAAGATTGACGAGCCCGCATCTGGCACGAAGCCGTAGTGGTCTTCAGTGCCTGTGTTGTGCTTCGAACACTGCCTTTTCCTCGCAAGCGCCGCGTGCACCACGAGCGTGCGTGCAGGCCGGCGCAGGCCGCTCCACAGTGAGGCCGCACAAATGCTCGCCTCTCGAACTTTCGCGTATGCTCGTGAGCAACTCCCTTTTCTGGACATTGCTGCTGTGAGCTTCCGTTGTCGACGCCGTGCCGCGCGCCCCGTTCCGCGCAAGGTTGCGTCCACCATCATGCGACTCGCCTTGCTGCTCCTGCTGAGCGCAACAGCGCGGGCCCGCTTGCACGGCCAGGCCGCACCCATCCCCACCGGTGAGCCGGAAGTTCTGAAGACGCCCGCAGGCGTGACCGAAGTGGGCGTGCTGACCGGTGCGGAGTACCGCATTGACGTGCCCGCCAACTGGAACCGCGGGCTCGTGGTCTTCTATCACGGCTACTCCGAACGGCCCTTCCGCTACCGTCTCGACGGCAGCATCGGCGCGCAAACGGAGCCCATGCTACGGCGTGGCTACGCCATTATTCAAAGCGGCTATTCCGAGACGGGCTGGGCCCTGCGCGTCGCCTACCCGGAGTCGGAGGCGCTGCGCCGCTACTTCATCCACAAGTACGGCGCGCCGCGCGAGACCATCGCCGCGGGCGGTTCCATGGGCGGTGCGCTCACCATGATCACGATGGAGCTCAACCCCAAGAACGTCTACACCGCGGGCCTTGATCTGTGCGGAGCCGTTGGCCCTAGCTATGTGCATCTGAACCGCCGCTTCGCCTGGCGTGCCGCGTTCGACTTCTACTTTCCCGGCGTGATGCCCCCGCTCGATCCCGTGCCCACCAACTTTGAGGAGAGCGACGCATTGCGGGCCAAGGTCGTCGCGGCAATGAAAGCCAAACCTGATTCCGCTCTTGCCATGCGCAACCTCACCGGCCTGCACTCGGATATTGAAGTCGCGCGTGCCGTGGGCTACTACACCTATGTCGTGGGCGATCTTCAGCGCAAGGCGGGCGGCAATCCGTTCGACAATCGCAACTACCTCTACACCGGCACCAGCACGGACACGAAGACGGACTACGCCCTGAACGACGGCGTGCGCCGCTATGCCGCGGACAGCAAGGCCCGCGGTTACCTGCTGGCGCACTACTCGCCCAGCGGACGCCTCACCCGGCCCATGCTCGCGCTGCACACCATCTATGACCCACTGATCCCGGCTACGAGCCTTTCGCTCTACGACGCGGAAGTGACCGAGGCCGGCTTCTCGCAGAACCTCGTGCAGCAGTATGTGCATCGCGAAGGCCACTGCACCTTTACCTCCGACGAGGTCGGCCGCGCCTTTGATGAACTTATTCGCTGGGCGCACACCGGCACCGCACCACAGCCGGGGCTTCTTAGGTAGTTAGCTTAACCACCTACACGTGTAAGTTGCGCCGCTGGATTCACCCTTTCACAACCCTTCTCAAATCTTGACGCTAATCGGCGCATCATCGTAGCTGAGTTTCACAAAGGGTCCACAACCCGGCAGCATTGTGAGGCAACTTACTTTGTGGCGCTGGTTGCTGCAGGTATCGATCCGAAGGCGACGCACGCACGCTAACTTTCCGGTGTTCCGCTCCAAAAACACCGCACCGACACAAACGGTACTCGATATTTTTCCTTCTCACGAAGGCAATGCAGACCTGTGCCCGCACGCGCGCGCTACAGCTGGAGGAAATACATGGCATCATCCACAGAACTGACTACGTATATCGCGCTCTTCCATAACCGCGATCACGCGGCAGCCGCCATTCGCGAGTTGGAATCGGCCGGCTTTACCGGCAGCAATCTCACCATCATCGGCGGCGGCAACGGCTCGTCTTACAGCGACGCGCAGGGCAGCTTCGGCCAGAACTACGGCTATAGTGACGCGAACGGCCTCTCCGAGATTGGTGTTCCCGACAAAGACCGCAAGCACCTGCAGGACGGCCTCGATGCCGGCGGTACCGTGATCGCACTTGAAGGCTCAGGCGATCGCGCCGACGAGATCGAGAAGATCTTCCACAAGCACTCTGTCGGCAAGATCGACGAGACGGATGTGGAGCGCGAGACCTACGTAGCACCCGTTGTGGCCCCGGTCGCCAGCGTTGCTGCCGCAGAATCGACCGTCGTCCCGGTGATCGAGGAAGATCTGGTCGTCGGCAAGCGCGAGGTAGACCGCGGTGGTGTGCGTGTGTTCCGCCGCGTTGTGGAAGAGCCTGTGACCGACACTGTGAACCTGCGTGAAGAGCACGTCGTGATTGATCGGCGTCCTGTGGACCGGACCGTCACCGATGCAGATATCCGCACGGGCTCTCAGACGATCGAACTGACCGAGACCGCAGAAGAAGCGGTGGTAGGCAAGACCGCGCGCGTGGTGGAAGAGGTACACGTCGGCAAGGAAGCCACGGATCACACGGAGACCATCCGCGATACCGTGCGCCACACTGAAGTGGATGTAGAGCCCGTCGCCGGCACGACCACTACCACCCGGAACAACTACTAGCCCGCGCTCTGCGCACGCTCTCAGGAGAACGTCTGAAATGGCAACTGAACACGTAAAGGTTTACGAAGAAAAGAAGAGCCTGCCCATCTGGGCTTGGCTTCTGCCGCTGCTGCTCTTGCTTGCCCTGCTCGCATGGTATTTCCTGCACCGCAGCCAGCCCGCGCCAGCTGCAACGGGTGTCCCGGTCACTGCGCCAGCCGCAGCTGTCGCAGGTGTGCCGAACCTTGGTGCCATTCACTTTGACACGGACAAGGCCACGCTCACGCCCGAAGGCACGGCAACGTTGACCCGCGCGGCGGAGTATATGAAGCAGAATCCAAGCGCGCATCTGCGCATTGAAGGCTTCACCGACAGCACCGGCACCGATCCGCATAATAACGATCTGTCCTACCAGCGCGCGTTAACCGCAGGTCACTTCCTGGAAGGTCAGGGTATCGATAAGTCGCGCCTTACCGGCGGCGGCTTTGGCGATAGCAACCCGGCTGACACCAACGCAACAACGGCCGGCAAAGCGGATAACCGCCGCGTTGAGCTGTTCACGCAGCCCTAAGCAGACCCAGTTACTCTTGAGCGGTGCAGCACTTGTGCACCGCTCCCTCTTTCCTCACAGTCAACCGCTGAGCGTACGCGCGCAGGAGCTATGTATGAAGACAGTCGTCGGACTTTACAACACCGTTGCGGAAGCCAACAAAGTGAAGATTGCCCTCGCGTCAGAGGGTTACGAAAACGAACACATCACCGTGATTGACCAGACAGGCGGCGGCAACAGCACCACTGGCTCAACTGGTTCGACCGGCGAGAGCTTCACCGGCAAGATCAAGGATTTCTTCACCGGCTTCTCCAAAGACAGCGATGAGCACGAGCAGTATTCCAGCCACGTTGGCAATGGTGGCGCACTGCTGGCTGTGACCGTGCCCGATGATGAAGCGGAAGAGACTGCTGACCTACTCTATGAGCACGGCGCAACCGGTATTCAGGGTGACGGCGCAAGCAGCTATAGCGGTGCGACAACTGGCGCAGAGGATGTTGCCGTACTCGAGGGCAATACCCGCGGCAACTCAACTGCGGTCAACGGCGAGCAAGTCATCCCTGTCGTCGAAGAAGAGTTGGTTGTCGGTAAGCGGAACGTTGATCGCGGCGGCGTCCGCATCTACTCTCACCTGGTGGAGCAGCCTGTGAGCGCAGACGTGACGCTGCACAACGAGCGCATCGTGGTCGACCGCACGCCGGTCAACCGCACGGCAACAGAAGCTGACTTTGCCACGGGTACCGGCTCCATCGAACTAAACGCGACGGGCGAAGAAGCCGTGGTCGGCAAGACCAGCCGCGTAGTGGAAGAGGTCCGTGTCGGCAAGGAGAGCTCTGAGCGCACGGAGCAGATCAACGACACGGTTCGTCACACCGAGGTTGAAGTCGAACCGACAACCGTAACCACCACAAAAGACCGCTACTAAGCGAGCAGAAGAGCATGGCGGTCCGTAGCGAACCTGCGGACCGCCTTTACTTTTCACAGCACAGAAGGATCGTAAGACCATGGCTACTGACGACTTCTCGACCAGTACATCCCGTAGCAACGATCGCACAAGCGAGCCAGCCTATGCCTCCTCATCGCTGCCACTTGCGGATGAGCAAGTCATCCCCCTCGTCGAGGAGCAGCTTGAAGTCGGCAAGCGCGTTGTAGAGACCGGGACCGTTCGCCTGCACAAGCACACGGAAGAACGCACCGAAACAGTCGACGTGCCGCTCACCCGTGTTACCTGGCAGGTGGAGCACGTGCCCGTAGGCCGCGTTGTCGCTGAGGCACCAGCCATTCGCTACGAAGGCGACACCACGATCTACCCAGTCGTGGAGGAAAAACTGATCGTTACACGCGAGATCACGCTTAAGGAAGAAGTGCGCGTGACGCGAACGGCCAGCACCACGCATGAAAAATCAAGCTATACGCTAAAGCGTGAACAGATTACGGAAGATCGCGGCGACCAGGCTCAGCCCTCTTCTACCCTGAGAGGAACTCCTACTTACAAGGAGAGTCTTGTACAGGATGACGACCTGCGGCCAATCGACCTGAACTTACGCCGTAAGTAAGCGGCTAGGATGTACGACGTTCCTGCTCCCAGGCCAGCGCGTCCGCGATGCCATGTTGCTTAGATGTTTGCGGCGACCACTGCAGGTATTGCGTAGCCTTGCTGTTATCGGCAACGAAATACTTTTGGTCATTGGCTCGCCACGGCAGCGAGACCGGGTTCATCTTGACCTGCAACTCGCCCTCGAGATGCAGGAACAGTTCACGCAGTGACATGCTGTTCTCGTACCCGCCGCCAATATTGTAAGCCTGCCCGTGTGCCTGTTGCACATGCTCATGCGCGGCAAGGTAACAGCGCACCGCGTCAGACACGTGCAGTAAGTCACGCACCTGCTTGCCATCTCCGTTGATCGTGAAGGTATGCGCCGGGTTCATCTTCGTCTCCATCGCCTGCTGGCAGAACCAGCCGACCCAGCCCTGGTCGAAGGTAGAAATTTGCCGGCCACCGTAGATGGTGGAATGCCGAAAAACTACGCTGTTCACGCCGAAGTTCCGCGCATATTCAAGCATGTATTGGTCCGCGGAACCCTTTGAACACCCGTAGGGCGTGTAGAACTCAAGCCGCGCGTGCTCATCGATGCTCTTAGTACCTTCAGGCTCCCAACGGGTTGGCAACTCGCGCAGAACGCAGTTCTCGAGTTCCCCATAAACCTTGTTACTCGATGCGTAGACCACCGTTGCTTCAGGCGCCAGCAACCGCACCGCCTCAAGCACGTTAATGGACCCCAGCACATTCACTTCGAAATCACGACGTGGGTTTTCCAGCGAGGTCGTCATGGCAACCTGCCCTGCAAGGTGAAAGACACACTCGATCGCATGCTTGCGGAAGACGCTTTCGAGGTCTGCTGCGCTTCGCGTGTCTGCATGGTAGAAGCTGAACTCACCTTGCTCACGCAGCCACTGCAGATTTGTCGGCGTACCCGGGCGCGCCAGGTTATCCAGCACTACAACATCTTTGCCGCGCCGTAGCAACTCCACCGTTAGATTGCTGCCAACAAAACCACAACCGCCTGTAACCAGATACGCCAACTTATCGCTTCCCTTTCTCGCGCTGGATTTCTTCCTTCCGGAAGCGCAACATCTTGCCCATGGAACTCATGTAAGTAAGCAGAAAAAGAGGCAGGTTGCGCTTGCTTTCTCCGGCTTTGCGCTGCTCAAACGTCATTGGAATTTCGAGCACGCTCGCCTTCTTCGGCCCATACACCAGCCGAATAAGGATCTCCTCGACAATGTCGAAGTTGTTTGACACCAGTGTCAGTGAGCGCACCTGATCCCCGAGATATAACCGAAAACTATTACTCACGTCCTGAGCGGGCAGCTTGAAGGCGAACCGATAGACAAGGTTCAACATGCGACTCATAAGGATGAGCAGGTAGGGATTTTCGGTGTTTCCTCCCTTGACATAGCGTGAGCCTATAATTACGTCCGCCACGCCACGCTTCTCCCAGAGCTTTTGCGTGTCTGCTGGGTTATGCGACCCATCAGAATCCATCAGAAGCACATACTTCCCACGCGAAGCTGCAATGCCAGAACGTACGGCATCGCCGTAGCTCTCGCCACCTGTACGTGGCCGATGGATGACGCCGTTCTCGGTACACACAGCCGCTGTGTCATCAAGCGGCTGCATCGAGTCGGAGACAATGATTTCGAAGCTGGGAGAGAGCCGCTGCGCGGCGGGAACGAGTGCCGGCAGCAGCGTACGCAATGACTCCGCCTCGCGGTACGCCGGCATCACTATGGAGAGTTCAGGGGGTGAGGTCAATTCGGAAGTCAAGAGAACACGAGCACTTTCTTAAGCGGCTATGCTGGGTTCGCTCATTATAAGTGTCGGAAACTGCTCCCGTCCCAACTCCCAGACTGCACGCGCAAGAGAAACCTGTGGCGTCCAGCCGAGCACACGAGCGGCGTGGTCAGTGTCTGCAACGGAGTGCATCGGTTCAAAGGGATGCATGTTGACTGCTCCGTAGCGGATATCTGGCCGGATTTGCAGTTCGGCACAAACGCTTTCTACTAGGTCGCGTAATGGTACGGCTTTGCCGCTGCCCAGATTAAATTTCTCAATCGTTTCGGTCTGCGGGGCTTCGATCGCAAGCTCCACGGCCCGGGCAATGTCATCGACCGAGCAGAAGTCGCGAATCTGCTTGCCCGCCGTCATAGGCAGCACCTGACCGGACGCAGCAGCTGTGAGGATGCGCGGAAAGAGCCGTTCGCCACCATCGTGAATGCCCGTAAATGCAAATGGCCGCAGAATCGTGAGCCGCCGCTTGAACTCCGCCGCTGCAGCTTGCAGCATAGAATCGCCTGCGGCCTTGCTCGCGCCATAAGGATGCAATGTCTCGATTGGATCCGTTTCGCGCAACGGTCTGCCCTGCTCCCGGTAGACCAGCCCGGTGCTCACATAGATGAAGTGCGAATGGTGGTCGAAGCGACAGTTCATCTGGAAGAGCCGCATCGTCGACTCCACGTTGAAGTGCATTAAATCGAACCACGAACCCTTCGGCGGCCGTAGCCCACTCGCTGCACAGTGCACGATCACATCAGGGTTCGCACGCTCGAAAATCTGAGCCGTATGGATGGCATCGCTCAGTTCGTGATCGACGAATTGAACGTCTGCCATCAACGAATCGAGCTTTGCGTGCCGCGTGCGAAGCGGTGCAACAATGTCGTACGAACCTGTAGCCGCAAGGCGCCGCAGCACGTTGAAGCCAAGCGTGCCGCTGCCCCCGGTAACCAGAATGCGTTTGCGTTGTGGGCGCTCCGCGCCTTGCTCTTGCATGCCACATACTCCGAGCAGCGCCAGGCACAGGCGACTGCGACCATTAGGAAATCACACCGGGCACGCATCCGCAACACACGCGTGGGCTCACCTAAGCGGCCCAAGCTAAAATAACCTATGGGTCTTAAGGGGACGGCCACTCCGGCCGCTGCCATGGATCTCGCGACTATTCCCACCACCGACTCCGGCCGCAACCTGGAGGCGGCCCTGCCTGCGCCCGCCGCCATGCACCCCGCGGACAGCATTCGCCGCGCGGCACTTAGCCCTGAGCCCACCGACATCGCCTCGCTTGCGGAACCAAGCGGCACCCTCGCACCCGTTGCACCAGCCGCGCCCGGCAAGGGTAGCAACCCCGACTGCGCCGCCTACCTGCCCGATTCCACAAAGTCCCAAACCGCAGACATCGACGCAAAGTTCGAGCACCTGCTCGCCACGCTACACGCGAACCGCCCCGCCGACGACTTAGCTATCGTGCGCGACGCCTGGCAGTTCTGCATGCAGCAGCATGAGGGCCAGAAGCGCGCCTCGGGCGAGCCCTACATCATCCATCCGCTTGAGGTCGGCCAGGTCCTCGCCGAGATGAAGATGGATTC
>CAXTFT010000057.1:4505-20063 GCA_964243585.1 uncultured Terriglobus sp. | reverse complement strand
CGCCGATGTTGGGGCAGTGCGCGCTTTCGCAGACGGTGTGCAGGCCAAGCTCGCGCGTCAGCTGCTTCAGCGCATGAAAGGTCTCGCCCATGGGTGCACGCGCCTTTAGCCACTCCGGCTTGGAGGCAGGCTTCCTGGGTGCGAGATCGAT
This sequence comes from uncultured Terriglobus sp., assembly GCA_964243585.1. Lineage (GTDB taxonomy): Bacteria > Acidobacteriota > Terriglobia > Terriglobales > Acidobacteriaceae > Terriglobus. Next base: position 19,912 of record CAXTFT010000057.1, on the reverse strand, counting down.
CTGGATCAGGTCCGAGACCGTGTTGGAGGCAAGCAAGCTCACAGCTATATTCTATGCTCGTCCTATGGACCTGATTGAAGTGCTTGCTCCCCTGGAGAAGCGGCTGCTGGCGATGGGCGACGATTGCGACCGCGCCTGCGTCGAGTCTTTGCTCGCGGAAGACTTCCGCGAAGTCTCGGCATCGGGCCGCGAGTGGGACCGGGTGTCCATGCTGCGCGAGCTGGTCGGCATGCCCCTGCGCCGCCATCGGACCATTGAGTTTCGTTGCACCGCGCTTGCTGACGACATGGCCCTGCTGAACTACCGGACGGTGGTCAATGGTCGCGAAACACTGCGCGTCAGCCTGTGGGTGTTGCGCGCGGGCCGCTGGCAAATGCTGTACCACCAGGGCACGCTGGTGCCGCCAAAGGAAGCCCCAACCGGCAGCTAACGTGCTGGTGACGCTGCGGGCGGCGCTTCCAGCGAGGGGATGGGTACCAGCGGCGGAGGCGTAATCCCCTGCGCGACCAGCGCGGAATCGATGGCGCGGTAGACATATTCGATGGGTACGGCGCCGGTAATCATCTCGCCGTTGACAAAGATGGCAGGCACGCCGCCCACGTTCAGCGTTTCGCCCTCGGCTAGCCCGGCCTTCACACCGGACTCATCCTGCTTCGCCACGCAGGCCTGCAGCTTTTTCTCATCCACCTTCTGCTTGCGGCCTTCGTCGAGCGTAGCCTTGTCCAACTGCGTCAAGGCTACCGGCAGCGTCTTTTCCGGCTGCTTGTCCGCGGCCACCGCCACCTTGGGATCGACACCAATGCCGCTCAGGCCCTCGTGCAGCGTGTCCACCAGGTTCCAGTAGCCGGGCACGCTCTGCGCGGCCAGGCAGTCGGCATCCACCGCGGCGTGCGTCGCCCAGGGGTGAATCTGCGTCAGCGGAAAATCCTTGTAGGCAACGCGCACCTTGTCGCCATACCGGTTCAGCACGGCGGGGAACATCTGCGCGTGCATGCGTGCGCAGAAGGGGCACTCCAGGTCGTCGAATACGACAACGTCCACCGGAGCCTTCTCAGACCCGCCCTTGGAAGGCCTGCCCGCATCGCTCACCAGCAGTTTCGGATCCTTCGAAATGTCGAAGGTATTCATCTGCGCCAGCGTTTTGCCATCCTTCGAAAGCAGAAACGTCATGGGCCGCGACGGCTTGCCTTCCTCGCCCAGGAACACCGTGACCTCATCCCAACCGGGCTCGTTGCTCGGCTTGCGGTCGGCCACCTTTACGTCGTAGTTGAAGGGCAGCTGCGCCTTGGTGCGGATGGTCAGGGCAATGCGCCGCGCCATGTCCGGCGAAAGCTTGCTGCCTGCAGGTACCTGCGCGCGGCATCCTGCAGCAAGCAGCGAAGTCAGCAGAAGGAAGGAAGCGGCGACGCGTGAAGGCTGGAAGGGGTTAGGCATGCACTATCGATTATCTCAGGCGGTTGGACTCACCTGGTGTGTAAGAGGTCTAACTCCTTCTGTGGTCAGCGGGGCTGTTTTGCGGTTTGCGGTGTCTATACCAGCAGCCCGGGGCAGTGGGCACTGAGGTGCTTCTATGCGTATGACGCCACTCTTGTTCTTATCGCTTACCTTTCCACTCCATGCGCAAAGCCAACGCTCCTCGGCCGCGACAGCCAACCACGCGGCATCCACCTCGCTGCCCATACGGCGCGTCGAACTCTACAAAAATGGCGTCGGCTTCTTTCAGCATGCCGGTCAGGTGCATGGCAACGAGCGTGTCACCATCGACTTCACGACGGCACAGTTGAACGACGTCTTGCAAACCCTGACAGCGGTGGACCTGGGCGGCGGACGCGTAACCGGTGCAGGCTACAACAGCACCACGCCACTCGATCAGCAGTTACGCACCTTGCCGATTGCGTTGAGCTCCGACCCCTCTGCTGCCGACTTCTACGGAGCCATCCGCGGCGCTCGCGTTCAGGTCACGGGCGCGGGCGCGCCTGTGACGGGCCGCATCTTGAACATTGAACTGCGCACCTCTCAGGCAAAGACGATTACTGACGACCAGCAAATTCCGGATCTTCAGCATGACTACCTCACCGTCATCTCGGATGCAGGTGCCGTGCGCACGCTGCAGTTGAGCGGACAAACCTCCGTCCGGCTGCTTGATCCGGCCCTGCATGGAGACGTGAACCGCTATCTCCAAATCCTGTCGGAAGGGCATACCGACGGCTTGCGTCATCTAAGCCTGACGGACAATGGCACCGGCGCGCGTGACCTGCAGGTGTCCTACATATCAGAGGTACCGGTCTGGAAGGCAACTTACCGCGTGCTCTTTGACAACGCAGTGGGAGTGAGCGGTGCAAAACAGGCGACGTTGCAGGGCTGGGCCGTCATTGACAACACCACTGGCGTCGATTGGAACAACGTGCAGCTTTCGCTGGTGGCGGGCGCGCCACAAAGCTTTGTTCAACCCATCTCTCAGCCGTTCTACGCACGCAGGCCAGAGATTGGTCTGCCGCAGGAAGCCCAGCTTACACCGCAGACGCACGAGAGCGGCGATGCTACGGCGCGGCCCCAGGTGGCGGGCGTCGCAGGCTCCGGCATGGGATCGACGGGTGGCAGTGCAGGCGGCATCATGGGCGGCCTTGGCAGCGCCTGCACCGACGCGACCATCAATGTCTTCATCGAGGCTGCGTATTTCGACCCGCGCCGCACGGCCTTGGGATGGGCAGTGCACCAGCGCCCGTCATCAAAGCGCTAGGCAGCGGGAGCGGCGGGGGCCTGGGTAGTGGTCGCGGCTACGGCCTGGGCTCCGGTTCCGGTGGCAACACGGGTGGGGGCACGTACACCGTCAACGGAAATCAGCCCGTAAGCTTCGAAGACTCTGCCGCTGCGTCCCTTGCTGCCAATACGCAGACGGCAGCCTTCGACGACTTCTTTCAATACAAGCTCGCGGACCCCGTCACCATCGCGCAGAATCGCTCGGCTTTGGTTCCCATCTTGCAGACAAAAGTCGATGTCGATCCGGTCACGCTCTACTCTGCCGCTGCAAATATCAGCCTGCGTGCGCTGTGGATTCGAAACATCAGCGCACTCACGCTCGACCGGGGATCGTTCACCGTACTGCAGGGCGGCAGCTTTACTGGCGAAGGCCTGTTGGATACCATTCACCCGGGCGAACGCCGCCTGCTGAGTTACGCGGCAGATACCGCCGTCCGCGTCACGCAGGACCGCGCGAAAGACCAAACTGTTCGCAAGGTACAGCAGGTCACGGTAAGCAAGGGCATCCTGACAGAGAAGACGATTGAAGTCCGTGAAACTGACTACCTCATCCATAACGCCGCGGCCGATCCACGCAACGTAGTGGCTGAAGTGCCCCGCCTCGCTGGTTGGGATCTGAGCAGCGACAATCAGGCTACTGAGGCCACGCAGACGGCCTACCGCTTCCGCGTGGTCACCAGTCCGGGGGCGACGGAACGCCTGCACGTAGCACAGCGGCACACGCTGTTTACACGGTACGCCCTGCTGAGCGTCGGGGAGCAGCAGATCAACACATTGTTGCAGGGAGAAGGTGACCTGTCCCGCGTCCGCGTGGCACTGCAGCCCGTTTTCGACGCCAAGCGCAGAGTCGCTGAACTCGACACCCAAATTGGTATGCAGCGCGACGCAGTAAACCGCATCGAAGCCGATCAAGGGCGACTGCGGCAGAACCTTGCTTCGCTGAAGAACTCCGCGGAAGAACGCGCGCTGGTGAAACGGTATACCGGCGAGCTAAACGCGCAGGAAGACCGCATGAGTAGCCTAAGAGACAGCCTTACAAAGTTGCAGGCGCAGCGTGATACCGCGCAGAACGACCTGAACCAACAGGTTGAGACACTCAGCCTGACCATCGACGTGGTCTGACCGGAATTGTTACGAGGTATGGTCCAGCACGATCTTCCAGCCGCCGTCTGTCTTTTCCAACACCAACGAAAAGATGCCGTTGGCGTTGCCGCCGCTTTTCTTTGCACGTTCCAGTTGGAACGCACCGGTTACGGTAGCGAAATGGTCGTCCAGCAGGTGCGGCTCCAGGTCGCTGAAAGTCAGCTTGCCCATGGTGGCCTTGTCTGGGTAGTTCTTGCTGTAACGCGCCAGCATCTGGTCGTAGCCGCGCGCAATCTCCGTGCCGATGAACAGCGTGTCGGGCGAGTTCTTGTAGCCGCTGGTAAAGCCTGGCATGTCGCCTTTGTTCCAGGCCCGTTCCTGCGCTAGTAGTACCTTGACCACGTCCAGTTCGCCCTGGGGCAGCGTCTTCATCTGCGCGCCTTCACGGTCCTGTGCGTGTGCCGTTTCTTCCATCGGCAGCAGCAAAAAGGGGAGTGCAAGGGCGGCAGAGAGCAGGATGCGGCGCATGGAAACCTCCGGGCGGTTGGTTGCTGCTTACTTCCCTTGAAGGGACTTCTACAATCATCCCATGCCGCAGAATCCTGAAAGCGCCGGTCTCGTGAGCTCGCCTTCATTGGATCAACCTGCCGCGCGGCCACTTGAAACCAGCACGACAGGTACAAGAGTCGTGCACAGCACCTGCTCGCTCGACTGCCCGGACAGCTGCGGCGTGCTGGCCACGGTGGACCACGCGACCGGGCGCGTGGTCCGCATCGCGGGCGATCCATCGCACCCGGTGACGCGCGGCTTCCTGTGTGGCAAGGTCGCGCGCTACCTTGACCGCGTCTACGCGCCTGACCGTGTGCTGCACCCCATGCGCCGCCGCGCCGGTGTGCTGAAAGCCTCACTGAAAGCGGGCGACGAGATGCAGGCTTTTGAGCGCATTTCGTGGGATGAGGCGCTCGGCACCATCGCAGAAAAGCTGCAGACCATCAGCCATCAGCAAGGGCCGGAATCGATCCTGCCCTACAGCTACGCCGGAACCATCGGCCAGCTGGGCTATGGTTCCATGGATCGCCGCTTTTTCCATCGGCTGGGCGCGTCCCAGCTGGACCGCACCATCTGCGCCAGCGCGGGTACGGCCGCGTTCAACGCGGTGTACGGCACGCGTCTGGGTCCGGAGCCGCAAAGCTTCGTGCACGCGAAGCTCATCATTGCGTGGGGCGCAAACCTCCACGGCAACAGCATCCACCTTTGGCCGTTTATAGAGCAGGCCCGACGCAACGGCGCGCGCCTGGTCGTGATCGATCCATACCAGACCAGGACCGCACGACTTGCCGATGAACACCTTGCCGTACGGCCAGGCACGGACACCGCGCTGGCCATGGGCATGATGCACGTAATCCTGCGCGATGGCCTGGAAGACCGCGCTTACATTGCCGAGTGCACGCATGGCTTTGAGGCGCTGCGTGACCGCGTTATGACGGACAACTACGCACCGGAGCGTGTGGCCTCGATTACAGGCATTGATGCGCAGAACATTGTCGCGTTCGCACGCGCTTACGCGACCACCACGCCGGCTGTCATCCGTGTGAATTACGGGGTTCAGCGTACGGACAACGGCGGCACCGCCGCGCGCGCCGTCGGCATGCTGCCACTGCTGACCGGCGCCTGGAAGCATCATGGCGGCGGCGTCATGCTCTCCACGTCTGCGGCCTTCGGTTTCAATTCCGCAAAGCTGCAAATGCCGGAACTGATGGGGAAAAGTCCGCTGGGACGTGCCGCGCGCACCGTCAACATGAGCCAGCTTGGGCAAGCGCTGACGACGCTTGACGATCCACCGGTCAAGGCGCTCTTTGTTTACAACAGTAATCCCGCAGCCGTCGCGCCGAATCAGAATGCGGTACTGCGCGGCATGCGGCGTCCAGACCTGTTCACGGTGGTGCACGACAGCTTCTTTACCGACACGGCGGACCACGCCGACATCGTTCTTCCAGCGCCTACCTTCCTGGAGCAGGACGACGTGCAGGGCGCCTACGGCCATTACTTTGTGCAGCTGTCGCCCCGCGCCATGCAGCCGCTTGGAGAGGCGCGCAGTAATGTGTGGGTCTTCAGCCAGCTTGCGCAGCGCATGGGCTTTGGCGAGCCGTGCTTCCGCGACGCGGAGCGCGATCTGATGGTTCAGGCCTTGAACAGTAAACATCCCTGGCATGCGGGTGTAACGCTCGAGCGGCTTGAACAGGAATCCCGTGTGTCGCTGGCCCTGCCTCGCAACGAACGTGGTCAGTTCCTCCCCTTCAGCGATGCCACATGGTTTCGCACCCCAAGTGGACGCGGCGAGTTCTACTCAGATTCACTGGCACTGCAGGGACTTGATCCTTTACCCGGCTACGTCGCCACGCCTGAGCGCTGCGACACTATCCAGCCGCTCCAACTGCTGGCGCGCAAGGCGGACCACTGGATGAACTCGACCTTTGCAAACCTGCCACAGCACCAGGCCTTGGAGCAACAGCGCATCGGGCTGCACGCCCTTGAGATCCACCCGGATGATGCCGCCGCTCGCAATATCGTGAACGGGGACAGCGTTGAGGTGGTCAACGAACGTGGCAGCATCCAGTTACAAGCAGCCATAACAGATCGCGTGCAGCCGGGTACCGTCGCCGCCACGCTGGGTTGGAACAAGCTGGCTCCTGACGGCAACGGCGTCAACGTGCTCACCAGCGAAAGGCTCACCGACCTTGGCGGGGGTGCGACGTTCTATGCGGTGAGCGTCCAGGTCAGCCGCGCTGCGCAGCACACCCAGACACGGCTGTAACGGCTTCCTAAGCTGAGTAGCGTACGTAAACAATACCGGCAGAAGAGCCGATCACCTCTAGGTGATCGGCTCTTCTGCTTGCTATAGGGAGGTTAAAACAGCGCTTTGAGTCCGAACTGCATCTGCCGCGGAGGAAACGCCGAAGAGAAGGTGCCGAAGTTGCTGTTGTTCACATTCAGATTGATGCCGTTGAAGTTGGTTCGATTGAGCACATTGAAGACATCCCACTGGAACTTCATACGAATACCTTCGGTAAGGGGGAAGAACTTCGAAAGCGTAGCGTCTGTCTGAGCCAGACCAGGGCCGACGATGGCACCGTAGCCTGAATTCCCAAAGCGAGCCTCGGTCTTTGGCACCTGCGAGAAGGCGCCCCGGGTTGGCGTGCTTACGGCTCCGCCCGTAACAGGATTCGTCGTGGTGATTGTTCCTGCCGTGGTGTTGAGGTATCCGTTCAAGCCTGCATGACCATTGCCGTAAACCTGCACACCGGGCAGGCGGTCTGCACGTACTGTGCCGAAGCTGACCGGCGAAGTGGACTGCAGGTTGTAGTACGCGCCACTTTGCAGCCGTGCCACGCCACTGATCTGCCATCCTCCTAGAGCTTCACGAAGGGCAAAATTGTGGCCTCGTAACTCCGGTGCCTGGACGACAAAGCTGGCGACAAACGCGTGCTTTCGATCGTTTGACAGGTTGCCGTAGTTGTACTGCAGGTTACGCCAGTTCTCGAGCGTGACATTGTTGACCGAGGAGTCGCCGAGTGCCTTGGAATAGGTGTACGACAGCGTGGATGTAATGACGCCCTTGCGCTTGGAAGCAAAAATCTGCAGCGCGTTGTAGTTGTAATTTGAATCGAACCGGCTGGAGTTGATCGCGTTGTAACCCTTGTATGGATTGAAGATGGCGATCGATGAATAAGGTGTGGCCGAGTTCTGATTGGCGACAACACTATTCAAGTCCGGAAAGTTGATGTTTGGCTGGCGAAGCTGGTGATGTGCGACGTTGCCAACATAATTCATCTCAAGCAGTACGTTGCTGGGTAACTGACGCTGAAAGCCCAGGCTGTACTGCATGGTGTATGGGTTCTTATTGGTGGGATCTATGGCACTGATGCCACCCTGCAGGCCCTGCGTCGCCGCGGATAGGCTGCCAAGCCCTGCCAGGTTGCCATTGCCGAACTGGGTGTTATTCAGAAATGGCGCAAGATTCAACTGGCTGAAGATAAGGTTTCCCTGCGGGCGGTAGTAATAAATACCGTAACCACCTCGGATTGATGTCTTCTCGTTCGCGGCAAAGGCGAAGCCGACGCGTGGGCCTGCGGCACCATTCATCTTATAAAAGCCACGCGGAGCGCCTGTCGGGATCTGAGAGAAGAGCGCGCTATTGACTCCAGGCACTCGAATCTGCTGCTCCTGTGGCACGCCGTTGCCGGCGCGGATCAAGCCGTTGTATGGGTTTCCAGTGTTGCCGCTCAGCCCGCCTGCCGGCGTAACCGTGACGGCGTTTGCCGCACTGTACAGGTTCTGATCGAAATTGGTGGCGTTGTTGCCCTGCAGGTAGAAAGGTTGCACCCACTGGTAACGCACGCCATATTCCAGGCTCAGGCTGCGCGTGGCACGCCAGCTGTCCTGGGCGAAACCCTCAATCTGGTTGAAGCGGAAGTGACCTACCGGGTCGGCGCTGGCCTCAGAATAGGACTGGAAGTTACCCAAAAACGCATCAGCCAACGAATAGCAGGTAGTGTTTCCAGTCGTGGCGCGGCAGTTGCTGGATGTGGGTAACGCGTTGAAGGTAGCCGTGCCGGTGTAGTTGGGCCTTCCGTTCTGATCTACACGGTCGCGAATGTAAGCAGCGCCGAACTTGAAGTTGTGATTACCCTTAACCCAGGTAATGTTATCGGCAATTTGAATGTCTGTGGACGGTGACTGCAACGCGAAGTTAGGCCCCTGGAACCCGGCAAAGTTTGTGACATTCACGATGGGGATGCCGTTTGGATATGGTCCCACGCCTGGATACAGCTTTTGATATGCGAAGTTATACGTTTCACGCTTCCAGTTATCACCGTAGGGCGGAATGCGCTGCGCGGCCCAGCTTGCGTTCGCCTGCACCTGGTTGATCAGGTTGGGATGGATAACCCACGTCTCCGACAACAGATAACTCTGGCCCGGCCGGTTACGCTGGGTGGGCGTAGTGTTCAGAATGCCGCCGTTGCTGAAGGTGCCGAAAGGATCGATCAAAGAGTTCTGATCGTGAATCCAGCGGCCGAACAATGAATGCTTCTGGTTGATGATGTAGTCGAAACGCACCAGATCCTGGTGGAAGTTCAGCGGGTTCGACGGTGCCAGCGTCAGGTTGTTGCTGGGGTTTCCTGCCTGCCCGTCCCGGTAGCTCAACCCACCCGCGATGACGGTTCTGTACACATTGGCGATAGCTCGGCCGTCCGCGGTAATCCGATTGGATATGTTGTTATTGAGGATCGGCGTCGCGGTGCCGGGGTTATACAACTGCTGGTTGGCATTGGTGCAAACACCAGCGGCAAAGCCTGCCGTGCAGATGCCGGAAAAGTCGCCGTTGAGCATGGCCGTGGTCGGCACCGTAAATGTCGAAGCTACTGCCTGCTGCCGCAGCCGCTTCCATTCTTCGCCCACGAAGAAGAACAGCTTGTCACGCACAATGGGGCCACCGACAAAGAACCCGAAGTCGTTGTAGATCAGTTGTGTCTTCTTACGCGCGATATAGTTTGTGGCATCCACGTAGCTGTTGCGCAGAAACTCAAACGCGCCGCCATGAAAGCTGTTGGTACCGCTCTTGGTCACAATGTTAAACGTTGGACCGGAAGTGCGGCCAAGTTCCGCGGATGCATTTGAAGTATCGATCTTTACTTCACGAATAAAGTCAGGGCCGACGTTGTTCATCAGAGACCCGTTCGAGCCGGCGACCTGGTTGTAGGCACCGTCAACCGTAAGATTGTTGGTGTCAGAACGGTTGCCATTGATGGTCTGGTTGCCGGAAGCCAGAGAAGTGGTAACTGAGAAGATGTCGGGGTTGGTGACGACTGCCCCTGGAACCAGCGTGAGAAGCTGCGTGTAATTGCGCCCATTCAGTGCAAGGTTTTCTACCTGCTTTGAATCGATCACACGCGAGAGTTCGCCATTGGTCGTGTTTACGGTTTCAATGGCGCCCGCCTGCACTTCAACCGTTTCACTGCCCTGACCTACCTGCAGCGTGATGTTCGACGTAACCTTGGCGTCTGCCGTGACAACGACATCCTGTTGCTGAGCCTTGCTGAAGCCACTCGCCGTAACCACTACGGTGTAGGTGCCAATCGGCAAAGTAGTCGCGGTAAAATTGCCACTCCCATCGGTAGAGACTGTGCGGGTGACTTGTTTTTCCGTGTTGGTCAGAATTACCTGCGCACCTGGAAGGGCCGCGCCTGAAGCATCCGTAATGGTGCCGGAGATCTGGCCAAAGATGCTTTGGGCATGAAGAGGCGACACAAACAAAGCAGTTGGCATGGCAACGATCGCAGCCACGCTAAGGAATCCAAATCGACGCATAGATCCTCGGGATTACAAAGTGTGAAACCAACACGTTCGGTTTCCTAAACCGCAGGCATGTCGGGAACCAAGCGATCAAACATTACCTGTCACTTGGCTGTCAAGCATCCCGCTACGTGTGTTCTGCGAACGCCTCCTACAAGGGCTTACCAGGTCATTCAGCCTTTGCCACCGGACAAAGTCACTCCGAACCACGTCTAAGAATCAGCCTTCGTCGCATCTTTACTGTTCAGGCCCCTTCCCTAAACAAGCAAGGAGTTTCCACCCGTGCCACCGCATTTGGCTACCGCATCTGCTCCTCAGAAGGCGCCGGGCTTCTACGTCATGGAACACCAGCCACCTCGTCCTGCGGCCCTCCTGTTGGCTGTGTTGACGGCTGCTTGTGCAATCCTGCTGGTGAGCCTTGGCCTTGGTCACAGTAAAGCGACACGTCGTAAAGCAGGTAGTTTCAATGCGACCCGCTCACCCGTCAGCACCCCTGTAAACACTCCTTCTGCTGACGAGGACAAGGATGACGACCCATCACAGATCGACACCATCGTCCTTGGTGACGCCGCCGATGCTCCTGTGCCCGCTCGCCGAACAGACCACGTCAGCAATGTGCACGCGACGATTATTGTCCATCTGCCGCGTTTCGGTGAGCAGGTGGGCTTGATTCCAGACACACCTGCCGGTCGCCTGCTTTACGCCTGGCTCGCGGCTTTCAACCAGGCGAGCTACCCCGCGCTGGCAAAGGCTCTGCCAAACGCTGCGCTTGCCTCCACGGTGACTGCACAAATGGAGCTACGGCAGGGGAATGGCGGCTTCAACCTGCTCTCTGCCAGGGAGGTTCAGCCGGGCGTCCTCGTCTTTCGATTGCATGATCAGGCAGGCACGGCAACTGAGGTTCTCGGCACCCTTCAGGTGCGCCCGAACTCCAGCCCCGCGGCGATCGCCAGCCTTAGCCTCCGTGCTGTTCTGCCTAGCGGGCAGCACGCCACCGCAAGTCCCGACGCGAATCTAACGAATGCAACGCGATGATCTTGTAGATACCACCGGCTTCAGGTGCAAGGAGTCTACTCAACGCCAATCCTTCTAAGCTTGAACTTTGAGACAGAGCTTCGCAGAAGGAGTTCTAGGGTGTATCTACGTATTTTTGAAAGCACATCGAACAAAAGTGATAGCGAGTGCAGGGCATCAGAAGGCACAGCTTTAACTGCGCCGCTAGAACTGCGCTTCGGGACAAAGCAAGACGATACTCGTCTTTTTAGGCATAGCTAAAGCTATGCCCTTCCAAAGCAAGATGTCGATACGCCCTGGGTGAATGTGCCTTAGTAGGCGTGTTCCGTATGTGAGTGCGCGTCCATGCTGCAGAACAGATTCGCCTTCTGGCTGAAGCGGCAGGTGCCATCCCCTTCGGACTGAATGGTCGCATGCTCGATGCCAAAGTCGTCGTGCAGCATGACGCGAATACGTTCAATCACGGCTGAGGTCTCAAGCAATGTCTGACTGCCCGGGAGAGCCACGTGGCAACTCAACAGGTGTTGGCCCTCGCCCATGGTCCAGACGTGAATGTCATGCACTCCGCACACTGGTGCCACCGCTCCAATGGATCTCGCCAACAGAATGGGGTCAAGTTCCTTCGGTGCTTTCTCCATCAATACGTCCGATGTCTCCCGCAGGATACCGGCCGCCGACCAAAGAACGAAGGCAGCGATCAAGATGGACACGATCGGATCGGCATAGAGCCATCCGGTATAGCGCACAACCACGCCTGCGATCACGACTGCTGCTGCTGATAAAGCGTCCCCAGCCATGTGGATAAATGCAGCTCGGCTGTTCAGGCTGTGCTTCGCATCACCCGCAAGCGCCAGCGCGATGACGGTATTCATCAGAACAGAGATGACAGCTACCCAGATCATCAAGCCGCCCACGATCGGTTCCGGGTGGCGAAACCGGCTGATGGCCGCGCCCGCAATCCAGAGCGCAATCACCACCAGAGTGCTGGAATTGAATAACGCCGTAAGAGTAGATACTCGAAGATACCCGTAGGTATGTCGCCCGCCGGCAGGTTTCTGAATAGCTGCCACAGCGTACGCTGCCAGGCCCAGCGCAACGGCGTCACTGACGTTATGTCCTGCATCCGACAGCAACGCAAGCGAATGCGAGATCACACCGGCAACAGCCTCGCCCGCACAGAACAGCAGCGTGATTGCCAGCGAGATCCAAAGCCGCATGCCGCTGGTGGGGCCATGAACGTGTCCGTGGTGGCTGTGACCGGGATCCGACAAGGCTACCTCTCACCTGCTAGGGTAGCTCCAACCGGGCACCAATGCATAAAGTTCATCACACGTGCAACAAAAGCTGTCATTCTGGCTGCAAGAGCAAACATCAGCTTGGGGTGAAGATTTGTCTTTCTGGAGTTTTCGCGAGGGCATGACCGCAATGCACGGCTTGCTGTTCGGCGTCTTCTTTCTCTTGGCCACTTACGCCCTGTTTGTGGAACTGCTACGCGCGCCGGGCGCTGATACCAGTGGTGGCACGCCAAGGCGGGGCTGGGCGCGTGCTTACCTGGTGGCCACCGCCGTCACAGGGTGGCTGGCGGTTCTGTCTGGCACGTACATCGTGTATCCCTGGTACCGGGCCAAACCGCCTGCGGGTGCTGATCTGCACGGCTATCCCAGGTCGCTGCTGCTTTCCAGAGCGTCGACAGCACAGTTCCACAGCCTGGGCATGGAGTGGAAAGAGCATGTCGCCTTCATGGCACCGATGGTTTTTACCATGCTCGCTTTTGTTTTGTGCCGCTATGGCTCGCAGATTATGCGCTACCCGCCAGTGCAAAGGCTACTGCTCATTTTTTCCGGAACCGCCCTACTGGCTACTGCTGTCGCAGGTGCCGTAGGAGCCCTGCTAAACGAGTCAGCACCTGTAGTGGGCGGTGCCACCAACCAGCTAAGTGCGGGCCAAAGGGATACGAATGTTGCACGCTGAGCAGAGCAGTCAGGATGGATTGCGGAACGGTCCGGCAGCGGCAGCTATTGTTGCTGCGGCGGCGGGGTGCTTCGCCATGGGCGTCTTCTACGTTCTGGGAAATGCGTTCCCTACTTGTAATCGGCTGCTTTCTATTTACCAGCCTGCCGGTGCTTTGTCCGGTGTAAGCACAGCCTGCTGTATTGTGTGGATGCTGGTTTGGGGCGTGCTACACAAGAAATGGCATGGGAGCGACATTGCCATGCGTTTTGTCAGCATATCTTCTTTGCTGTTGTTGGGTGGCGGATTGCTGCTTACCTTCCCGCCCATTGCACGGTTGTTCTAAGCGGTTTCGTCGAGGCTTATCAAACTCAATCCCCGCGGCGCAGGCGGTTCAGGCCGTTGAAAGCCGCTACCTTGTAGCATTCAGCCAGCGTGGGGTAGTTGAACACCGTATCGACGAAGTAGTCCACAGTGCCGCCCAGCGCCATGACTGCCTGGCCGATGTGCAGCAGTTCACTGGCACCTTCGCCGATGATGTGGACACCCAGGATAGACCGGTCTTCGCGGTTGAAGATGAGTTTTAGCCGGCCAGTGGTGTCTCCGCGGATCTGGCCGCGCGCGATCTCGCGGTAGTAGGCCACGCCGACTTCGTAGGGTACGTCTTCCTCGGTGAGTTGCTCTTCGGTTTTACCCAGAAAACTGATCTCAGGAATTGTCCAGATACCGTAAGGGTAAAAGCTGGGATTCGAAAGGATAGATTCATCTCCAAAGGCACGTGCGCCAGCAATGCGGCCCTGCTCCATGGACACCGACGCCAGCGAAGGAAAACCGATCACATCGCCCACGGCAAAAACGCTCTGGGACTTGGTGCGGTAATCCTTATCGACTGGAATGCGGCCCCGGCTATCCGACTCCACGCCAATCTTGTCCAGCTGCAACTCATCCACGTTGCCCTGACGGCCCACGGCGTAGAGCAGGGCATCGCCCTGGACCTTCTTTTTGCTCTCGAGCAGGGCAGTGACGGTGCCGTCTTCATTTTCAATGACGGATTCAACTTCTTCATTCAGCCGCATAGTGACGCGGCTGTCGCGCAGGTGATAGCTCAGCGCCTCGACAATTTCTTGGTCGGCAAATTCCAGCAGGCGCGGTCGCCGTTCAATCAAAGTGACGCGGACACCAAGAGCGGCAAACATGCAGGTGTATTCCACGCCAATCACGCCGCCGCCGACAACAATCATCGTCTTCGGCAACTGCTTCAGGTCAAGCACCAGATCGCTGTTGATGATGGTGGTGCCGTTAATCGGCACAGTCGCGCTGCTGGCCGGCTTGGTGCCGGTCGCGATAATGATGTTGTTTGCCTGGTAAACGCTTGATCCGCGAGAGTTTGTCACGCGGAGGTGGGTCGCGTCGTCGAACGATGCGGTACCCGTCAGCATGTCGATGTTGTTGCGGGAAAGCTGCGCTTCGGTGACGTCGATTTCAGTCTTGATGACGTGTTGCACACGGAAGGCCAGATCGGCCATTGTGATGCGCTCTTTTACCCGGTAATTCATGCCGTAAATCGAGCGGTAGTTGTACCCCGAAAGGTGCAAAACCGCCTCGCGCATGGTCTTGCTGGGGATGGTTCCTGTGTTGATGCAGGCCCCCCCAACGACCTCGCGCATCTCGATCAGGGCGACGCGTTTGCCCAGTTTTGCCCCATAAATGGCGGCGCGCTGTCCCGCGGGGCCGGAACCGATGACGATCAGGTCGTAGACACTGCCCGTTGCTGCGCTGCTTGATGTAATGGCGGCTTTCCTCTGGTTGGCAGGACGCTGCGCGCTCTTCTCTGCGTTGGTGAGGCTGCTTTTACCCGGTAAACGCCGCCGTTTTGCGGGCGTTTTGCACAGGGCGGATCAACTCAAAGGCTACCACAGCGACCGCACCCGGCCATGCGGTTACCGGTACGCTTTTGTACCCGGATGAACCATTTCTGCACGCCTTTTGCGTGGTGCTGTGCACCATGTATGAGGCAGAAAACACTCGTTTTCATGCTTCCAAACAGGCCTTTAACGCGTCCGGAGCGATACAAAACACGCCCCGGGGCGTGCAGAACGCGCTGGGACGCACAAAACCGCGTTCCCGGCGTGCAAAACCATGCTCCAGGGAGGCGGAGAGGGCCTACTGCTTCACGGCGATGGCGCTGATCTCGATCCTAGCCCCGCCGATCAGGCCGGCGACCTTGACGGTGGCGCGGGCGGGCT
>CAXTFT010000057.1:0-4495 GCA_964243585.1 uncultured Terriglobus sp. | reverse complement strand
CTTGGGGTTGGGCATCAGCTTCTTGTAGATCTCGTTCATCTTGGGCACCTCGTCCAGGTCGGCGACGAAGACGGTCACGTTGACCAGGTCGGCCATCTTGAAGCCGGCCTTCTCCACCACCCGGGTGATGGCGGCAATGGCGTTGGTCGTCTGCGTCTCAATGGAGACACCCTCCAGCTTGCCGCCGTCCGGCCCCTCCTGCCCGGCCACATACAGGGTATTGCCCGCCACCACCGCCTGCGAAAACGGAGCGTTCGGATTAAAGTCAATCGCCCGGTTCGCAGATCCACCCTGCGCATGCAGCAGCGCAGGTGCAGCAAACAAAACGAGGGAAGCGGCAAGGGGCAGGTGCTTGGTCATGTGTGTCTCCAATTGAAGCTTCTTTGTCGTTCTTGCGAAGTACGCTCGGATATCGTTTCCCAAATCCAGCCATCGAAGTCGCGTCTCGCAATATCTAGTAGGTCCGCTGCTTTTGTTATGACGGACTTCATGCGAGCATAATCCTTGACGTGAACTCCTGCCTCACTTGCGAACGTTCTGACATGCCGGTCGATAGCAACACTGTCCATGCCCACTAAGCAGCAGAGGTAGTCATATGTTTTCGGTCCTATTCCCCGTAAGCTGAGTAAGTGATCTCGCGCTTCATCTTTGGCCAGCCACTGATGTAACTCTTCTGTTGTGGAAATATCAAGCAGACTTATTAGTTGTGTCATAGAAATGAAGCGCGCAATTTTTACATGGTGCGTCCATAGTAGGAACTCGGCCGTTCCATGCACTCGCAAAAATTCCAGTAGGCCGGGGAGTGTAGCGGCCTCAGGAAACGAGGTTTGTATTCGCTCGACTCGCACCCGAACTACGGAATCGTAGCTGAGCCCAGCCTGTAGTGCAGCATCAGCGAGTACTGCTCCGAGATGCTGAGAAACTCGTCGCGTAGCTGTGTTTCTACGTGCGACTCCTGAGAGAACAGCATGATCTGCAACTGCACGGGCCCAAGTTAGTTCTTCGAGAACTGAAGAATTGGGTGCCATGTTAATCCTTGTTAGCTTCAAGAGCAGTCAGCCTCTCCACACAGTTTGAGCACGCACCACAAGGAATATCACTGAAGAGCTGACACGAGTAGGTAGTTCCAATAGCAACCCCTAAGCGTTTTGCCTCAGCTACGACTTGCGACTTAGACCAATCCCGGAAGGGTAAACGGAACCGTACGGGTCCCACGTCCTCGGATAACGCATCAAGGTTGTTCAGAAAAGTTGCGGAGCAGTCTAGCTCCTTCGCATGATTGCTGTTGATGAAGCCACTATATACATCAATGATGTTTTGGGTCTGAGCGAATGCTGCAGCGGTCGTGAAAAACAATAAAGTTCGATAAGGTACATACAAATCGACATCCGAAACCGGATCGACCCAAGGATCGACTTCTTTTATCAGTCGAGAGCTTGACTCTCTAAACACGTCCGAAATGTTTAGTCTGACCGGCGCTGCGCTGCTATTGGGGAGCACCTGAAGTAGCGTCTGCCACTCCTTCTCAACGCAGTGCTGACCATAATCAAAGAACAAAGGCTTGAAAGCAATACCACGCTCAAGAAGCCAATACGCTAAAGTGGTGGAGTCTAAACCGCCGGAGCAGAGCAGCAGGGCTGCGTTCATATTGCCCTTCCCTGCGATAGCAATGTAAATGTCGCGTTCAGGCAGCTATCAAGGTCAGACGAGTAGTGATGAGCTCCTGCCATAACCATAGTATTGTTGTTCTCTTCAGTGGGGTCATAAACAACCACGGGTATACCTGCTCTTATAGCCATGCCAATCTCCACCAACGTTCCCGGATCGCGTTGCACTGGTACCGCGAAAACAAGATGACACTCAAGAAGCAAGGCGTAATCGGACTTATAGGTCAGACTTAGTTCTGCCATGGTTGCATCTTTGGCCATCTCTCCGTTCTCCATGACAGGACGCCGCAGTGCAAAATTGTGGTACTCCAACGATGCGATGGCACGTTGAAGATAACGTCTATCGACGTATGTGAAATCCGGCGCGGCAAAATAGATGTTGAGTCGCTTCCGGGCTTCCCAAGGAATACTGACTCCACCCAGCATTTCTAAGTCTTCAAAGGTAAGAAGCTGATCGCGCCTAACGTACGTTTTGAACAACGAGGGATACGTGGTTTGCGAATATGCAGCCGCCGATCGAGTAGCACGCAGACCCGCTTCGTATGGTGATTCGTGCAGATTTGCTAGGTATGCGGCGGCAAAGACATCTCCCACTCCGACCGAGTTGACTGTCTCGCCGAGTTGGGCTGGCAATTCGAAGGTCTTGCCTCCCACCGCAAGCCGAGAACCGCCGCGATTCTCTTTCAAAATCAGAGTTTTCGCGTCACAAACGCTGAAAGCGGCGACGAGGGTAGCTAAATCGCCGGCTCCAAGCTTCAGGAAAAGAGGAGATGACGTAGAAATCATCACCGTCTCAACTTGTTGGTGTAAAGACGCAAGCAGCTCTGGACGCTCCAAATCATAGGCGACGTCTAGGTGCAGCGCTGCATTGTTCGGTAATCTCTCGCAAACTTCACTTAGGCTGTAGCTACCGGGGAATACAAGGATGTCATCGAATGGTTCGTCCCGAAGGTCAAGGCTTGTAAGTTCGACAGCCTTCTCGTCCCGCAGTAATGTTTCATAGCCTTGATTGGCTGTTTCTGCGGCATCACGAATCAACGTCACGTTCGGTGCGCCTATAACGTCGCCCAACTTGTAGAAAGTGCCACAGCCAAAATCGCCGAGGTATTTACTTGCAGAAGCTTCAAGGTAGGAAGGGAGAATAGCGGCTACAGCGTAAGGCTGGTCCAGCGCCCAAAAGCCGCGTGCAGCATGGACAATCCCACCAAGACGCAACTTGTTCTCTTGCTCTTCTGAGAGCAACGTCACGTCAACGCAGATCTCCCCAACTAGGAGGATTCTCCTAGGTTTCATAGGACTCATGAGGAAACGGGGGTGATGTCTACGCTAACAACAGGACCCAACGCGCTCTCGCTGGAGACACGGATATTACCTACATACTTCCAGCCGTCGTTCATACAACCAACTATGTAGTTGAAAGCCGTAGGGAGGCTACCGATGCTTTCGCCGCTTTGTAGCTGAGCAACGATTCGCTTGCGCTTCTCCAGTACAACAGTCGTACCAACTGACGGCAATCTCATCGACCCTACGTAGTAGTCGGACATAGCCACGTCATCTAAGATTGCTGTAAAGGTCCTGCCGCAACGATCTTCAGATCCGCGTGGGCTTGATCCACCAGACCCGTTCCCCTCACTCGACTTATCAGCCGACCCGCCTGGGTAATCGCTCAATCTTCCAGTCCCGCTGCTGCCCATAATCCTCCTGAAGACACCTATTCCCTTGCGAGGATCCAACTCGCGACGGGAAGACATCACTAATCGGTGCGGGAGCAGTTTTACATGCTACGCCTGTGCAAAGATCGGTACGTAACCAGCTAGGTTCCTCCGCGCCGGAAATCTACTCGCCGATTTTTAGGACGGCTAGGAAGGCTTCCTGTGGGATGTCGACCTGGCCGATGCGCTTCCTGCGTTTGTGCCCTGCTTGTTGAGGGTTCTTCTTCCGGGATATATCGCCGCCGTAGCATTTGGCAATAACGTCTTTGCGGATGGCGCTGACGGGTTCCGCGGGCGACGATCTCCCGTCTACGGTGTGTCGGCGTCTTCGGGATTCAGAATCGTGAGGCCGTTCGCCTGTGCGGCGAACAGCAGATTTCTGTCTGCTGCGACAAAGGTGATCTCAACATCTGCAGCGGTGACTTGCTGGACGAGGATGGCAGTGGCGCACTGGAGTGCATCAAGCGTGCGTAGCCGGTTGTTGTCCACCATGCGTTTCGCAATTGCGAGGACTTCGGGCGAGATGTCGATGAGCGTGAAGGATGTAAGTTCGGCGTCGATGAGCTGCGTGGCATCGCTGGCGGCCGTCGGGCTAATCTGCCGTGTGGATGCAAGGCGGCCGATGGCAGACCGTAGCTCGATGGCGGTGAGCGTTGAAGTGATGAACTCCGCATCAGGCTCCTGCAGCAGCGCGAGTACGACAGGCGTGCCGCGCTCTGCCACGAACAGCTTGACGAGCGCGCTGGAGTCGAAGACGTACCGGGTCAGTAGCCGCCTCGTGCATCGACAATGCGCTGTGACAGGGGCTTGCCCCGCAGCACAAGCAGTGGCCGCCCGTTCACATACTTGGTATCGCCGTTCTTGTGGTCGGGGTCTTCAGCTTCCTGCTTCTGAATCCAGAGGTCGTTGATCTGCTTGTCGTAACGCTCCATGCAGGTGCGCTTTTCGGATTCAAGCTGCTGGATCTGCTCGTCGTAAGACATGGCCGCTGCTCCTGCATTTCAGGATACTACTCGCCGATTTTTAGGACGGCTAGGAAGGCTTCCTGTGGGATGTCGACTTGGCCGATGCGCTTCATGCGCTTTTTGCCTTCTTTTTGCTTGTTGAGGAGCTTCT
>CAXTFT010000056.1:0-20109 GCA_964243585.1 uncultured Terriglobus sp. | reverse complement strand
TTGGCAGATGAAGGACACTCTTACATGCCCTTCATCTGCCGCGTCGGCCTTTTCCGGCATTGCCAGCTGTGATTGGCTTAGCACATTTCTGGCTCCAACCGGCTTCCAGGGTCACCTGCGGTTTGGTCGAGGCTCTAATGCTGAGTGTGCGCCAGCATCTCGTTTATGGGCCACTGGTCATCTTCAGGGCCAGTCCAGGAGCAAGCCGGCTGAGCAGGTGAAGAACGTTGCTAGCCCGGCCTGATCTAGAGCCGGTCTCGCCGAAGCTCAATAGATCGCTTTCTGCAGCAGCTACTTACATCCATGTTCATGCTTGCCTTCACGTCAGTTGCGTTGATTGCGTTCTGCACTAGGTCTGAGTCGACGTAGGAGCAAGCTCAAATACTTGATGCTTGTGCTTTTCGATCGAACTCTAAGTGTCTTCGTGAACGCGTGGACTCCGGCCTTCGCCCCACTTAGACCGGCGAATAGGGAAGGGAACAAAGGCAAATCTCGGTACTACTTCCATCATCAGGGCCTCACTCGTCAGCATTTCTGGAGGTCTGCGATCGTGCCGGGATGCTATGGCTGCCAGTCGAGGCTCCGTCTGGTCTTCTTACTCGATGCTGGAAGGTCCGTGCCTACGGCTCTTGCCAGCCAACCGAAGTGTTGTTCCGCCGCCTCCTCTGATCGTGAGATGACCGGAAGGTTAAGGCGTTGACCGATCGCACCGTCTATATCCCGCATGGCAACACTTCCTCTGCGACCGCAGGGTACACGGCTCCTGCTTGTCCTTTCTCCAAAGCAATTAAGGCCTTCACCGATGTATGCGGAGACACCTTTTCCCGGGCGAGTTGCATGGCGTAGCTCCACAAGCCTTGCTTTAGCGCGTCATGAGCCTGCGGCATCTGCATCACCAAAGTGCGGCAACCGAGCTTTGCAACAGCGTGAGCCGCCTCCTCAGAAGCGGCACGAGGATGGACAGCAGCACTCACCGGTGCGTCATCCTCTATGGCGACGGCTCGCGATGTGGCCGCGAAATGGCTTGAACTACCAGGGGACGGGACCGTTCTCATCGGAAAACGTGCCCGTAGGACCGTCTGGGCCGATAAGCGCCAGTCGAACAGGCTCACGCGCCCCTTCCTCAACGCTGCGTGTGCCGTTGAACTTATTGAGCGCCGTTGAAGTAAAGCCGGGGCACGCGGCGTTGACCTTGATGTTGGTCGATTCAAGGGCGAGCGCAAAGGCAAGAGTCACCGCGTGAGCCGCCGTCTTGGACACCGAGTAGTTGCCGAACATGTTGCGGTGTGAGTTCGATGGGTCAGAGTTTAGCGTCATGGAAGCGCCGGAACTTGCAGTGAGCACGATGCGCCCGGCGGGCGACTCCCGCAGGAGCGGCAGCATGGCTTGTGTGACGGCGATGACACCGAAGACGTTCGTCTCGAACACGGCCCGAATGTCCGCCAGAGGTGCCGCGGTCAGAAGGTTCTTGGAGACAGCCTCTTGAAAGGTGCCGCCAGCACTGGCGCGCGAGATCCCCGCATTGTTCATGAGGATGTCCAACCGGCCAAACTCATTGCGGATGCGATCGGCCGCGGCATCGATTGAGACTTGATCTGTTACGTCGAGTCGGATGGGGTGAGCGTTCTCACCGACGCCCTTCGCTGCGGTCTCTGCGTCTTCCAGTTTGCGCGCCCCGAGCAGCACAAGCACATCCTGCGTGGCGAGACTCTTCGCTATGGCAAGCCCGATGCCCTTGTTGGCCCCGGTGACCAGGGCAACGCGTTTCTCCTGCATGTCACTCTCCTTTATGGTTCCCGTCGCCCTGTATGCTGGAACCAGTTGGAACTACGTTCCATCTATTACAAAGTATACGGAACTATGTTCCGCATGCAAGAGCAGGCATGAAAAGTACGAAGAAAGCCTCAATTGAGCCCGGTGAACCGCGGCCGATGCGGGCCGATGGGCAGCGCAAGCTGGCCGCTTTGCTGGAGGCTGCCATCAGGATATTTGCAAAGTCTGGCGTCGACGCACCCGTGCGCGAAATTGCGGAGGCGGCGGGCGTTGGCCTCGGAACGGTATACCGGCATTTCCCGCAGCGCTCAGACCTGATCGCGGCGGTCTTCCAAAGCCAGGTCAAGGCCTGCGCCGATGCCGCCACTGTTTTCGCTGGAAAGTATGGGCCTGCTGAGGCCCTGTCCCGCTGGATGCAACGGTATGTGGATTTCATCGGCACCAAGCAGGGTCTCGCGGCGGCACTGCATTCCGGCGACCAGGCCTACAGCGCTTTGCCGCATTACTTCGACGAGCACCTGCGGCCGGCACTGAAAGGCTTGCTCGACGAGGCAGTTCGAGCAAAGGCGATCCGGTCGGGAATCGAGCCCAAGGAACTTCTTGGAGCGGTGGGTACCCTATGCTGCCAGGGACCCCACATGGATGTTGCTTCAGCACGGCGCATGGTCAACCTGCTCATAGACGGTATGCGGTACGGCGCTGCCAAGCAGGACAAGCTCGCACGAGAGTAACCCCGAGTAACGCTACTGAGAAGTCACGTAAGCGGATCATCGCTTCGACCCCAACGCGACGTGGCATATTCAGAGTAAAGGAAGCGTGCCACTGTGAGCGAGCAGCTTGCCATGTCGTACGACCGCAAATAGATCATCCTTGAGCGAAGCCCCGTGTCGGAGAAGCTTGGCGGGCAGTACGTCGAGCTCTATGACTTTCCGGACAGGCCGATCGAGGTGCGATGGAAGGGCGCCTCTCTTTCCTGTCGTGTCTTTTGAGAAGGATCGGCGTGTGGGCCACGCAGCCGTCCTCGAGAACAAGAGTCATTTGACCATGCGCTCGCGCTTGTCAAGGCACAGCAGGAACTCAAGCGCGAGACGAGGGTGAAGACCAACAGCGACAAAGACGGCTACAGAAAGCCTCCCCGCCAAGTCTACGGACCAGACTTCATCGAAAAGCGCGCGCGCCAAAAGCGATGGAAGTGCCGGTCTGAGGAAAAGGTGGTAGACCGGCGGTAAAGCCACCAGTCTCCCACCCTTCCCACAGACCTTGAAAATCACTCCGTAGTTTCATACATTCTTACTGCACCACGGCTACGGAACCTGTACTGACATTTCTATTGAGCAGCGCACCCTGTCCTTTCTAATGAGCAGCAACACGAGCTGTAAGCGCAAAGCGAAACTGTTACAGCTGTGTGTTTCCGCTTCTTCCTGTTGCCGAATTTGCCCGTAGATGCTTGAATCGAAATGTTGCGTAAACTTTTCTCCATTCTGTTGCTGGCCGTCCTCGGTCTTCCTTTCGTGTCTCCCTTATTGGCTCAAGGGTTGCATGCGAAAAGCGGCCTGCCCGCTTGTTGCAGGCGCAACGGAAAACATCAGTGCATGAGCGTGGGTAAGCAGGGAGAGCCTGCCTCCCAGGATCTTCTGTTCCGGGCTCCAGCTGAGAAGTGTCCCTTCTGCCCGTCCGCGGCAACAGCCTCTCACCCCAGTCCCCTGGCCGCACCGTTTGTGCAGGCCGCTTTTAGTGCGCTGGTGAGCCATCCCGCAGGTGTTGTTCAAGCCGGATGCAAGCGGCGTGTCTCGCGCGACCGTTCCCGCCAGAAGCGTGGTCCTCCCGCACGTTTCCTCAGCTAAGCCTCCGTTCCGATATATTCCGCGCACACGGTCAGTTTCATCGTGTGCGGTGACGGTGATCCTGCAGCTTTTACGCTCGTCATAGGTTAGCAGTTCACTGTCTTTGCTGCGGAAAGCGGCTCCGTGCCGCTCCTCGCGAGGATTCCATGCGTTCAGCCTCTCGTCACATCGTCGTCTTTGCGATGACCGTACCGTCCTGCGTATTTGCTCAAGAATCTCTTACAAACGCTTCGATTACCGGTCGCGTTCTCGATCCAAGCGGGGCGGTCGTACCGCATGTCATCATCACTGCCCTGGCTGCACAGACTCACCAGAGTTTCATGGCTGAGACAGATGGCCAGGGTCGTTTTCGGTTGACTTATCTTCCCCTCGGCCTCTACCGACTAAGCGTCCAGGCCAGCGGTTTTGCAGTGTTGTCGCGCGAGCTTCAACTTACCGTGGGATCTTCTTTTGATGTGACCCTGCCAATTACCGTCGCGCATGCAAACAATCATGTCGAAGTCTCGGCAGAGCCGCCGGTTCTGGAAGCGAATCGATCTCAGATTTCTGAAACGGTGCTTGGCACCGAAGTAGACAACCTACCCTTCAGCGGGCGGAACTATCTCGATCTTGCGCTGCTGACGCCCGGGGTTTCACCGACAAACACCAACAGCGTGCAGACCTTTGCAGAAACGGCGCCGGTGGTTGGACAGGGCTATTCCGTGAACAGCCAGCGCAACTTCTCGAACAGCTTCGTCGTGGATGGACTGTCTGCAAACGACGACGCTGCAGGTCTTGCCGGAAATTCCTACGGTTTGGATGTTGTGCGGGAGTTCCAGGTGGTGACCTCAGGTGGACAGGCTGAGTTCGGCCGTGCCCTTGGGGGATATTTCAACATTGTGACTCGCAGCGGGACGAACGATGTGCATGGCACGATCTATGGCTTTCTTCGCAATCAGCGGTTGAACGCTGAAAACGCACTTTCCAGAACCAAACTGCCGCTCACGCAGGGACAATATGGAGCAAGTCTGTCCGGTCCGCTGAGACAAGACAAGACCTTTCTGTTTTCGAATTATGAAGGCAGGCGGCTCAATACAGACGGTATCGTCACTATTTTGCCAACCAGCGCGGCAGCCGTTAACAGTCGCTTAAACGCCATCGGGTTCACCGGGCCACGCTTGGCCGTTGGTAGCGGCGCAACCACGCTCTATCCAACAACAGTACATACAGACACGGCGTTTGTGCGCGGGGACCATCGCTTCAACGACCGCGATCAACTCAACATCCGCTACAGCTATTACCGGCTGAACAGCATAAACGCCCGGGGTGTCGGCAGCCTTGCCGATGTGAGCTATGGAACGCTGGTACAGGACACCAATCACACGGTCGCGGTCAGCAACATTGCAACGCTTTCACCTCGCACATTTAATGAAACGCGGGGTCAGTTTACCTTTGACAGTCTGAATGCGCCGTCGAACACGAACAACAGTCCTGCCGTGACGATCAGTGGTGTGGCGAGTTTTGGACGCTTCTCGTCTTCGCCGACCGCACGCTTGAACTACCTGTATGAAGTTGTGGACAACCTCGTCATGCAGCGTGGAGCGCACACGATCAAGGCAGGAACCGACTTCATTTACAACGACGACACTATCACCTTTCCCCAGTCGATCGCCGGTTCTTACACGTTTGCTTCGCTGGCCGCCTTCAACACCGGCGCGTTTACTAACGGCGGCTTCTCGCAGAGCTTCGGGACACCCTTCGTGCAACAGAATAATCCCAACCTTGGCATCTATTTGCAGGATGAGTGGAAAATCGGCCCCGCTTTTACCTTGAATGCCGGTGTTCGTTACGATTTGCAG
This sequence comes from uncultured Terriglobus sp., assembly GCA_964243585.1. GTDB lineage: Bacteria > Acidobacteriota > Terriglobia > Terriglobales > Acidobacteriaceae > Terriglobus. Next base: position 14,654 of record CAXTFT010000056.1, on the reverse strand, counting down.
TTTCTGCGGACCATCAACACAGACAAGAACAATGTCTCTCCCCGCATCGGGTTTGCATGGTCACCAACCGCGGCAAAGACCACAGTGGTGCGTGGCAGCTACGGCCTCTTCTACGATCGCGTCCCCTTACGAGCCCTGGCCAATGCCCTGCTCTCGGCCGGTAACACCACGGACCCGGCACAGGGAAGATTGCTGAGCTATACCTACTCCCCTACCACGCCGGGTGCGCCCGTCTTTCCTAACATCTCCGCGGCACCGCCTGCGGGAGCACTTATCAATTACGCGTTGATGAACCGGGATATCCAAAATGCTTACTCGGAGCAGGCCAGCCTTGGCATGGAGCAGCAGCTTCTTCGAGGTGGCACGCTGGGCATCAGCTACCAGCACGTGCGTGGACTGCATCTGCTGACTTCGTACAACACCAACATCAACCTGAACGGTACAAGACCAGACCCCACAAGGGGCAACGTCAAGCCTTACGATTCCAAATTTGACTCGTACTATGACGGTCTGGCCGTGTCCTTTGTCGAGCGTCCTGTCTCATGGGGTTCGGCTCGCATCTCCTACACGTGGTCAAAAGCGATCGACAACCTAGGCGAGTTTTTTTTCAGTTCACCGATCAACAACTTTGACTTCAGCGTGGACAGGAGTCGTTCTGACGACGATCAGCGTCACCGCCTCGTCTTCGATACAAGCGTCACGTCACCTGCATCACCTGCAAGCGGCATCGCAGAACTCCTTACCCATGGCTGGCGACTAAGCGGGATCCTACAGTACTACTCTCGCCTTCCCTTCAACATAAGTACCGGTGCGAACACACTGCAGCAGACAACGGCCCGACCCTGCGTGCTTGCCTTCTACGGAAGCATTGCCTGTTCCGAAGGCATCAAGGGAACAGTAATTAGTCGTAATGCCGGTGTCGGTTTCGACTACTTCAGCCTGAACCCACGTCTAAGCCGCACCTTCGGGCTTACAGAACGTTTTAATCTTGAGATCATTGCAGAGGCCTTCAACGCACTCAATCACCGCAATGATGCCGTGCCTAACGGAACGTTCGGTTCAGGCCGCTTTGATCAGGCGCCTGCCAATGCCAGCTTCGGACAGGCCACCGCAGTGAACGATCCACGCAGCTTGCAACTCGCGGCAAGGATCAGCTTTTAGTGAGGAGTTGAGCATGTTTACAGTATCCTCTGTGCTGTCACGAGACACTAAGGGTCTTGATCAGCGAACCGTCTGGCGCTGGCACTTCTATGCCGGACTTTTTTGTATTCCCTTAGTCCTGTGGCTTTCCGTTACAGGTACCATCTTTCTCTTCCATCCCCAGATACAGCACTGGCTCGACCGGCCGTACGATCACCTTTCGATTACACAGCGTGCAACGGCCAATGCGCAGGTGCAGGCGGCTCTCGCTGCGGTCCCCGGTACCACACTGGATTCATACGAGCTTCCACACACGTACGGTTCGGCCTCACAGGTGCTGGTTGACAGAGGCTCAAGACAGTTTCGGGTGTACGTGCATCCCGCAACACTCGCTATCCTGCACGTAGACAACGAAGACTACCGCATTGACACGTTTACGTCCCGTTTGCACGGAGAGCTGCTCCTGGGCAAGTATGGCTCGTGGATTGTGGAGCTGGCTGCAAGCTGGGCAGTCATCATGATCGTGACCGGCTTGTTTCTTTGGTGGCCCCGCAATGCAAATGGTCTAGCAGGTGTACTTTACCCGCGACTCCGCTCCCGTGGACGGCTGTTCTGGAAAGATCTACATAGCGTTACGGGCATCTATGTCTCGGTTTTCGCGCTTTTTCTTTTGCTGACCGGTCTGCCGTGGGCGAAGGGATGGGGCGGCTATCTCAAAAGCATCAGGGCGCTCAGCATGGGGCGTGTGGTCAAGCAGGACTGGACGACCAGCAGTGCCGACATTCTTGCTGCCCGCAACAAACGAAGCGCTGCTACCGACACCGACAGCGGCATGGCAACAATGCACGATATGGGCGGCATGCGCTCAACTGCGGGCAGCGCGCACGCCCAGCATACCGGTGTCTGGGGTCGGCATAGCACATCGCTCAAGGGTCCTGATGCTTTTTTCGACCTCGACAAGATGGTGAACACTGTGGCGCCTCTCGGTCTCGCCAACCCCGTTCTGATTTCCCCGCCTATTAACAAGGGCGGTAATTGGGCTGCAAAATCCGACACGCGTGACCGGCCCCTGCGAGTCGACCTTACTCTTGATGGTCAATCCGGAGCTATTCTCAGACGATCCGATTTCTACTCAAAACCGTGGCTTGATCGAGTGATTGGCGTTGGCATTGCGGCGCACGAAGGGCAACTCTTTGGCTTCGTCAACCAGCTTGTAAGCCTCTTCACGACGGCTGGCTTGTTTCTGCTTAGCTTGAGCGGACTGATTATGTGGCGACGCCGCAACCCACAAGGCGTACTTGGAGCGCCTGTAGCTACTCGGCGCGTTCGGTTTTCTAAAAGTTTGGTGGCCACAATGGTGCTCTTTGGCCTTTACTTTCCTTTCCTCGGCGGCTCGATGATATTAGTAGGCCTGACCGAACGCTTGATTTTGCGGCGTTTTTCAGCAACACGTCATTGGCTAGGTCTGCAAAGCATTCCTGCGTCGTCTTGAGCACTAAGCGTAAACCGTGATCGACTTGTTACAAAGCGCATTTAGTATCCACATGGGCGACGAGTTGCCGGCGCGTTCTGCAAAGCAGATCTCTTTAGGATGTACGAGCCAAGGCGATCGTGCAAACGGTAGAATTAGCTATCCCACACCTAAGATTGCCATGCTGTGCTGCCTAGGGTTGTGCAGCAGAAATCGCGGCAGACGAAGAGGTCGATGTTGATCTCAACTGACAAGAACGACAGGAACTTGGAGCCTAATGCAATAAGGCGCTGTACGCGTACTCAAACCGCGAAACCTGAATCGAAGTCAATGTAGTTGTTCAGATGGTGCTTCAGCAGGTAGTAGCATTCGCACGCACGCGCCTCCAATGCGGGAACATCGAGCAACTGAATGCGTCCTCGGCTGTACCCGACCAGACCATCGCTTTTAAAGATGCCCATTGCCAATGCGACGGTGGTTCGTTGCACGCCAAGCATGATGGCAAGGAACTCCTGCGAAAGCTCTAGGTCGGTGGTGCCGGAACGGTCAGAACAGAGCAACAGCCATCTTGCCAAACGCTGTTCTACTTCATGCTTCGCATTGCACGCGGCAGACTGTGTCGCCTGGGTTAATTGCATTTGCACGTATCGGAGCGATAGTTTCTGAAACTCACCTCCGAGTCTAAATTCTGCCTCTGCATCGGCTACTTTCGAAACGTACCCGGTGCCTTCCATTTGCATGTAAATACGGTTGAGACTGCGCCGCACACCCATGAAAGCGGAAATACCGATCGCCGACTCGTATCCGAAAAGGCCCACCTCAACCTCAGTTCCATCATTGAAAGTGGAAGTCATGGAACCGACGCCCGATTCAATAAAAAAAATGTGCTCGATGCCACGGTCTGATTTCTCCAGAGGCATCTTGACAGGAAGACGAACCGGTCGGAGCTTCAGACGGGCCAACACGTCGTCGTCTAAATGTTGAAGAATTAAGTTCTTGTAATTGACTCGCACCGGCTCCGACAGGCTGGTATTGCTCTTCTGGAGCGTAGAAGATGAGCTTTGCGGGACCTCGGTGCTCACAAGAAGTCCTTTCAGCGTGCAGTCCTGGATGTGTTCAGAAACAAATAATCGGCGGTCTCACATGGAAAGATGGGAGGAAGACGCTAAAAACTATGTTGACATGAACATCATCGACCAAGTTGCTTGTTCTGTCCACCAGTCGATTTTCTGCAAACAGCAGCCGCAAGTCGCCAAGTGCGCAACGTACTTCAAGCGAACACTGCACTTGTACCAAGTTGCACTTCGAACGAGACCAATAGCGCAGGCGAACTTCATAGCAGCTGTGCCATTCTGACGAATGCTCCGATAATACACTGTCGAAGATGTGGGATACCACTTCCGAAGCGTTCCTGGCGGGCTGAGCTATGTTTGTACTGAACTGCGGTCGGGTCCCGTTTGCTTCTGGAAACGATCGAAAGGTATTGCGAGATCAGATGGTCCGCAGTGCGCGCGGCAAGCGACTGGATAGCTAATCTCGGGTTTGCCGAACCTTGTGTTGGCATAACGCTGCCGTCCATTACAAAAGATTGTTATCGCCTCACGTGCGGCAAAACTTGTCGCAGACCGAGTCTTCTGCGGATGAACCCATGCGGGCTCTCACCGCTAAGTGAGCATACCGCGCTTCCCTGCATCATCTTTTCGGCACCGGCTGCACGCATGCTTTCGATAACCTTGTTCTTGCCGAGTTCGATCACGCGCTTGTCATTTTCGTGCAGGTTGAAGGTGACGTTAGCCACAGGCAGGCCGAAGCGGTCTCTTTAGTTCTTTCCCTTCGCCAGTTCCACACGATTGGCGTCCCACGGCGGGATTTCGCCCAGCAGGCCAAGCGCCGACCAGTGGTTGTAATCCATCATCGTGTGGCTCAGGCCCATCCCCACAGCCCTTTCCCCACCATGATCTGCTTGGTAAATGTAATGGGCAACGGTCTACGCCATCTGCACCGCCGTCCTTGCCGAGTGAAATAGGCGAGACCATGCTGCAGTCGCGGATCTCCGCGCCATGTTCGAGCGCATCGGGCACATGCGCGATCAGCGTGGACTCCTTTGCGCCGACCTTGCACGCCTGGATGCAGAAGCCGGATTTCTTTCAAGCATGTTTAATGCGTTTTCTATGGGCAAGCCTTCATGGCACATCAGAAACGGGAGAATGGCCGGATCAATGGAGCCAGATCGTGTTCCCATATAGTGCTGTCCAGCGGGGTAAAGCCATCGAAGTCTCGACAGATGGCCATTGTGAATGACACACACAGAACTATCACTTTCCAAGTGCATGGTGATAAATGTTCGCGGTATTTATGTGAGTAGTGCTCAAGTGGCAGAACTGCTTAAGCTGGTAGCGATGTGAAATGCCGTGAAAGCCAACCTTGCGAATGTTGAGCCGGTCCGCAATCTTGAAGTCAAGAGGGTACCGCCATGCAACTTCGGGCGGCTGTGGTGAAACGCAGTGTCAAAGGCTGCTGCAACACGGAGCGAACTACTGTGGTCGCGAACTGCCCGGATAACCTTGACGGCGTTTGGGTTGTGGAGAGGAGTTAATTCGTTACGACTCTCAATCCTGCGAATCACTTGGCCATCAGTAGCCACTGCGTGCTCGAAAGCATCGCCGCCATGCACAGTCCGCACCGCAGTCAGATCAGGTTCAAGCGAGACCTAACGGTCGATTGCTTGTAAGGCTGCGGACGTCATGGTCTCAAAGCTTCCAGCAGGTAATTTCTCCTCTGCCAGCTTTTTGTCGCCTACCTCAATCGTTACGCCAGTATCCAGGCCGATGTTTTCGATCTACGAACTAATCGATCTTCTGATCGAAGCGGCTTGAGGCAGAGCTGCAGGAGAAGGTCTCGCAGGTGGAGCAACAATCTGCGTTCAATCTTACGCTCATGAACATCTTGTAATTAGTGGGAAGAAATTAAAAGTAAGAGTCGTGTTGTAGGGTTCTGAAAGATAGATTTTCCAATGCGACAAAACATGACCTGCAGACCGGCAGAGAGCCTGCTCACGATCCTGTCGCCATCCATCTTCTGACTTGCAGGGCGCGATCAATCGACCAGTACAAACACCAGTTCGCGGCTGACTGCCATAGCTGTGCGCACCTGGAACGCAGACGCGTACCTGAGTTCATAAGGTGTTCGTGATACCAGGTTCAGGCTAGACCTAGGACCTGGCACAAGACTCCTGCTGTGTACCCCGAGATACTTACATGGCTGTGCGTGTCCTGAAGTTGCTGCTTTTTTGTGTTGCGGAGAGTTATGTGTTGCCCTTAGCTTTCAATTGCAACCCATGTACTGCCTCGGGGTCACGAGTCAGTTAATGCAGCCCGATGACAAACCGTCCGCCGGCATTTAGCGGTTGCCCGGTTCGTTCTCGAAATCAACGACCAATCAGCGGAATCGGAGTCAACTCGTGGAAAACTTAGAATTCTTTTACAACAAGGGCGTAGATGCGGCCTCAAGACGAAGCTTCCTAACAGGAGTCGGTGCTCTTGGAGCGGCTTCCCTACTCACAGGCTGCTCAGGAGACATGGGCGCAATGGGCGCGGCTGGTGCTACCGGAGCCACTGGGGCGACTGGAGCAACCGGGGCGACTGGAGCAACCGGAGCCACTGGCGGGACAGGAGCAACAGGTGCTACAGGCGTTGCGGCTCTGACTGACGCCGATTACCTCAACTTCGCACTGAATTTAGAGTACCTGGAGGCGTCTTTCTACCTATACGCGGCCACAGGCAGTGGCCTTCCTGCGGCAAGCACCGGCTTTGCCGCGAGCTATGTCATTGGCGGCTCGAAGGTCGTGGGTGCCAGCACGTTGCAGCAGCAGGTCATCAATGAGATTGCGTACGACGAACTCGCGCACGTGAACTTCTTGCGCAGCGCCCTTGGCAATGCTGCCGTTTCGATGCCGACTCTGGACATCGGACCGGCATTCGCAAAGGTTGCCACTGCTGCCGGGATTGCGGGTACTTTCAGCCCGTATACCAGTTACAACGATTTTCTGATTGGCGCTTTCATTTTCGAGGATGTAGGTGTGACCGCCTATAGCGGTGCTGCACCGGCTCTCACCTCTCCAAGCAATCTTAACTACGCTGCCGGCATCCAGGCGGTCGAGGCCTACCACGCGGGGTATGTCCGCGCTGCCATCACCCGGGTAGCTTCTACTGTAGCAGCTGGAGCACAGCCCAACGCCTCACTGATTACCACTGCCAATCAGGTCGCCACGTTGCGTGGGAACCTGGGCGGGGGCAATGAGACGCTTCTCACCCTCGCTCCCATAACCATTGCGGCCAATGGAAATTATCCTGCCAGTTCGGTAGTGGCGGCTACCCCGGCAAACGCGGTCGGGTTTGCACGTACCCCAAGCCAGGTACTGCACATCGTCTATGGCACCGGCGGAGGCGCCGGTGTTTCTTCCGGCGTTTTCTTTCCCAATGGCTTGAACGGAAGCATCAAGACGACCACCGCATAACCCATGGCAAGGGCTGTTCTCTTCACCGTGCAAGTTTTGCAAACTTACGTTTCGATCGAGCCATTCCAAGGAAGAAATTCATATGCCCACGCAAGAAACACGATTCCTCGATGAAGTCATCCTCAGCAGGCGTACCTTATTGGCAGGCAGTGCAGCCATGGCTGCTGCTTCACTTATGCCACACAAGGCTGCGGCACAGGCTGCGGTTGCCTCTTACTCTGACAACGACATCCTCAACTTTGCGCTGAACCTCGAATATCTCGAGGCTAACTTTTACTACCTCGCGGCATTTGGAACCACCGTTGACGTGGGTAATGCTTCCTCCACAGCCGCAGGTGCTCCTGTGCTTGGTATCAACGGAGTTAGTGGTAGCAACACCGCTGGTTCCACGTCGGGCGTTGTCGCGAACGCCGGTATTACAGGTGCTCCGGCGCTCTCCACGTACAAGGTGCCATTTGCCAGTCCGGTGCTGGCGGCCTACGCGGTAGAAACAGCGATCGAAGAAGGCAAGCATGTCATGCTTCTCCGCTCGGCGTTGGGAGCCGCTGCAGTTTCGCAGCCCGCCATCAACTTGACGCCGGGCCTGTTTGACACTCTGGCAGGGCTTGCAGGTGTTCCTTCGACCTTACGCCCTTTCAACCCTTACGCTAACGAAGGCTTTTTCCTGCTGGGTGCGTACATCTTTGAAGATGTAGGTGTCTCTGCTTATCACGGCGCGGCGCCGCTGATCACCGGTAAAACCACTATCCTGCCGGTAGCTGCCGGTATCCATGCGGTAGAGGCCTACCACGCGGGTCTGATCCGTTACTCCATTATTGTTGCGGATGCAGCTGGAACCTACGCGACTGCCGGAGCGCTGGGCATGGTGACCGGAATGCTCTCTGCCTTCCGCAACACGGCCGCTCAGGCCAAGCCACAGGTACCGGCCAATCCGCTTGATCCAAACCCGGATGATTACGGTACAGCCAACCAGATGGTCATGCTCAACAGCACGACTGCCGTCGCGGCAACCCAGATCGTGAACGCCGGTCCCGCTTCTTCATCGGCGCCCGCAATCTCCTTCGGACGCACTACCAGCCAAGTCCTTAACATCGTCACCGCAGGCGGAGCCAATACTGGAGCGAAGGCTACGGGCGGCTTCTTCCCATCCGGTCTGAATGGCTTGTTCATCTAAACTTTCACAGCGAAGCACTCCAAAGCCCATAATCAACTCAACGTTGATCATGGGCTTTGCTTTTGGCTTGCCAACCTTTTGGCATGTCGTGTAAACCGTATATCTTCGGTGCTGTACCTAACACTTACCAGAAGAGTTTCCCTGCAATGAACAAAGCGGGTCAGACTGTATGCCTTTGCATGATCGTGAAGAACGAGCAGCACGTTCTCCTTCGCTGTCTGGAGTCGGTACGCCGGTTCATTGATCACTGGGTCATCGTGGATACGGGTTCAACGGATGGTACGCAGAACCTTGTCTCCGAGTACTTCCGCAACATCCCGGGCAAACTCGTTGAGCGGCCGTGGAAGAACTTCGGCCACAATCGATCAGAGTCCATCGCACTGGCGCGTGGCTGCGCAGACTACCTGCTAACCCTCGATGCAGATGAGTACTTGCAAGCAGATCTTAGCTTCCAATGGCCCTACCTTACGCACGACGCGTATGAATTCCTTGTAGATTCTGGTGGGACGACCTACAGCCGCATCCAACTTGCGCGTTCGTCATTGCCCTGGAGATACGAAGGTGTGTTGCACGAGTACGTGACCTGTGACAGAAATCACAGTCAGATGCTGATGCCCGGAATGCAAACAGTTCGGCTGCTGGAAGGCGCTCGATCTCGCGATCCGCTCACCTACCGCAAGGATGCATCTATGCTTGAAGAAGCGCTGAAACACGATCCGCAGAACACACGATACACCTTCTACCTGGCGCAAAGTTATCGTGATGCACACGAACCAGAGTTGGCGATTGAGTGGTACCAGCGCCGCGCTGCAATGGGCGGTTTTGCCGAGGAGGTCTGGTGCTCGCTGTACGCGATCGCACAGCTACTGCAAGGAATTGATGCTGCTTGGAAGATTGTAGAAGAGGCCTATCTCAAAGCGTTTACTTTTCGTCCACACCGTGCGGAGCCGCTGTATCGCATCGGACTTTATCATCAACATCGTAAAGAGTATGCGCAGGCGATCACCTTCTTTGGTCCAGCAATGCAAATCCCACTACCGGCGCAGGACGTACTGTTTTTAGAGAGAGATCTTTACCAGTTCCTGCTGCCGCTGGAGTACGCGGTGGCTTGTTACTGGCTAGGACGGCACCACGAGGCGATTGCCGTAACAGATCACCTGCTTGACGACAAGTCTTTGAGCCTGACACGCAAAGAACATCTACTTCGCAACCGGCAGTTTAGTTTAGATATTTTGCAGGCTGCTGAGTACCCAAACAAAACAATCGGGCTCTATGTATAGCCGCAGCACCTCTTCGCACAACATTGTAAGAGCCGGATGCTGACGGAGGGCTGGCTAAAGGCTCATTTTTCGTAACAACCAACTCTAGCCGTAGCTTTACAGGGCAGAACCACGCTACGTACAAAATCGTTCATCCACTCCTAGGTGGAGGAAGTTTTATGCCTGTGCCGTCTTCAAGACGTCGCCTATAAAAACTGTTCCAGAATGGGACACAAGGATGTGACTTGCAACACGAATTGCTTGCAGCGCAAAAAAGTGTCCTTCTATGCTCCAGGGGTGACTCCTTACCAGAAGCCAGGCACAGACAGCCTTCAGTTCCACTCACCTTCTGGTATGTGGGGCATCCAGATGCCAACAAATCATGAGGTCAGTTTGACAGAATTGCAACATCCCGGAACGGTAGGACGGAAACTTCCTGAGAAGACATTGAGCATACCTATCACGAGAGTTCTGGTTGCCATTTGGGTGCGTCGTAATCTCCTTCTTCTTTCTGGTGTTTTCGGTGCGGTTCTCGGCGGCGTCATCGCCTGTATTTTGCCTGATCGTTACACATCGTCTGCGTCCTTAATGCCACCGGATGCTAGCTCTCTGACTCAGACTTCAGCGATAAACATGACAGGAAGCGTTCCTTTGTCACTTGGAGCTAGCCTGGGGAGTCAACGGACGCCCGGGGCCACAATCATTGGCATCTTGAATAGCAGGTCAGAGCAGGATGCTCTGATTCACAGCTTTGACCTTCAGCGCTGCTACAAAGCATCTTCTCTTGAAGCCACCCGGCAGAACCTGATAGGTCTTAGTTTTTTTGAAGAGGATAAGAAGTCCGGGATCGTCACAATCAAGGTGACCGACAGAGATCGTGTGCAGGCACGAGATCTTGCGCAAGGTTATGTCGAAGAACTAAATAAATTGCTTAATAGGGTGAGTACATCGTCGGCCAGCAAGGAGCACGCTTTTCTTGAGGCACGGCTTGCGGGCATTAAGAATGAGTTAGATCAATCGAGTTCAGCTCTCAGCAGATTTTCCAGTAGGCACGAGACTCTCAATCCTGCAGGACAAGGTGCTGCACTGATTCAATCACAAGCAGTACTAAAAAGTCAGCTTGGGGTAGCACAATCAGAACTGTCCGCGCTACAAGCTGTTTACACGGACCGAAACGTGCGCGTGCAAGCAGCAAGAGCCCGACTGAATACCGTAAGCGCTCAACTGCGCCAAATGGATGCGGATCCTGCATCCGAGCGCCAAAAAGACAACACTGGCACGCCCTCATTACGCCAGCTACCAATCTTGACCGTCACATATGCAGATCTCTCAAGACAAGTGGCCACACAACAGATCATTTATGAATCTTTGACGAAGCAGCTTGAGGTCGCCAAGCTTCAAGAAGCAAAAGAGATTCCAGTGGCGAAAGAACTCGATATCCCCGTGCTTGCTGAAACGCGTAGCTCACCACACAGATTCTTGATTACTCTCTCAGGCTTTTTTATAGGATCACTTGGAGCTATGGCATCCATCACGTTCACTTCTGCTTGGCGAACGTTAGAAGGACAGTACGGTCTGTCTTCATACGTGTCTGGCCTTCTGCGTAAAGAGCAAGAACTTCATGGAAGAGATTAGATGTGGCGTCGTCTGTTTCAGCCTGAAGTTCTCTTCCTTCTAGGAACGCTGCAAGGACTATCTCCTTATCTATTCATGCTCTCTGGCGCTGTGCCGGCCTCGATCATGCTCATGGTGAGCTACTACCCGCTCGCAATTTGGGTTGTTGGCTACCTTAGTTTTTGGCTCGGGACCCGCCTGGTACCTTCCAGGTCGCCCTTTCCTACGGTCCAAGAACTTCAGATTTCCCTTCAAACGTTGAAGTTCGTCTTGGGCCTGCTCTGTGTCGCCAGTCTCCTCGAGATGGTAGGCCTAGCGAGGCTTTATGGCGGAATTCCACTGCTCATGTTCGCAAGTGGCGCGGCGTCCGTCAACGACACCAACAATGCCCAGACCGCGTCGGGATTTGGCCAGGTGGGTGCAACACTTCTTACGTTGGATCTGCTGGTAAGCGCTCTGATCTTATTCTTAATCAAGTGCAGGCAAACTAACCAAAAACGTGCCTTAATCGTCCGATGGTTGCTTGTGGCGGGTCCAGTAGCTTTCACACTTTGCGTGTTTAACGGAAAGCGGCAAGGCTTGTTCATGTACGCATTGATTGTTGCAGCAAGCAGTGTAATCTCGTTCGGGTCACCCTTTGATATCTTCTGTAATGCTCGAAAGAAACCTTTTAGAAGGATCAATACGGCTCTGCTTGCAATCGGAATCCTACTTTTAGTGCTACCAGCTATCTCGGGCTTCGCTAACCTGAGAAACAACGGCCGTGTTACGGGATCTGGATTGGAAGAGTTGGAAAGTTACTATCTCTATCCGATGATGAACCTTGCGCTCCAATGCACTGAGGCCGACGGTTTTGGCCCTTATCGTTTCGATCCGAGAGGTGTCTTCACACCATTGTTGCCCAGCAAACTTGTTGTGTCTCAAGAGTTTCTTTACAGTGCGATCCCAAAGGTGGAAATAACATCACCCAGCGGGTTCTACGAACGATTGCATTGGTACACAGGTTTGTGTGGGATTGTCTTGTTCCCTCTTGTTTGTGGCGTTTCCTGCCAATACATGTACAACGTCGCACATCGTCGTTACGCGGCTTTGCTGACATACGGCTTTATCGCGTGGGCGCTGTTCTCTGCGCCCATCTACAATCATTTTGTGAACCTTTTGTTCTTGCCTCTTCCCGCTGCCCTCTTTTGGATTGCATCCTTTGCTTATAGGGAGATTACAGCTCTTCTAACCCTCGCTAAGGCGGAGATAGAAGAAACTTGAAGAATTCCTCTGTAGTACCTGTGCAGATTGGCGATAACGCAGTCTCACAAATGTGAAGGTCCGCCAGCAGGCGGACCTCCGCAAAAACTGCGCGGTGACTAGAAGCTGAAGGACAGTTGACCCGAAAGCTGCCGCGGTGCCACAAAGTGCGTTCCGCTAAAAGTCGAGAGAAAATTGTAGAGCGCGACCTTGTTCGTGAGGTTCGTTGCAGTCACGGAAAGGTTCGTGTGAACTCGCTCCTTGTGGAGTAAGTTATCCCATCCAAATTGACCATCAAATAGATGGCGTGGTGCGACCCGCGGAGGGTTTTTGTCATCATCTGCACTCCCTGCTGCAGGAATACGGAGCAGTGTTGACTGAAGTTGACCTGATGCGCAGGATGTTATCGGGTTAGACAGGCTGGCCTTGACACCACTGCATGCTAGCTGGATCTGCGTCTGCTGGTCTGCCGTCAGATTTAACACATAGCTGTCGTCAGCGGGATCCAGCGAGGCGTCCGTCACAAGACCGCTTTCATAGCGCCAGGTCAGGCCGACATACGGACCATGATGGATCTGGTATTGAGCATGGGTTGATTGCTGGAAGGCTTGATCGTGATCAATGCGGAAAACCTCTGACGTTTTGATGGAAGGATCGTTGAACAAAACGCCCCCAACCTCCGGACCGAAGAAGCGCGAACGAGTGTGGCCAAGCACAGAATACGCAGAAAGACCATGAAAGCTTGGCAGGGCTACTTTAAGACCGAAACCGTCGATCTTTGACTTCTGCCACTGAATAGGAAACGCGAGAGGAGTGTTTAGGACAACATCAAAATCGAAATCTCGATCCGTGTACTTCCAGAAGTACTCACCTGTAACGACCAAATGACGTCCAAAACTCTGTTCGAAACCTGCGTTGTATTGATCACGGGCTGCCGGCTTAAGCGGTACATCACCAAAGCTTGAACCTTCAAGGCCGCCAACACCCGTCGATGAAGAAACAATCAGATTTTCGTTGTAAGGAGTAAGGAAGAACTTACCGTAGCCCAGCCGAAACACAGTGCCGCTCTTTGGAACGTTATAGCTGACACCAAGGCGTGGTTGTACGAGTGACCGATGGCTGATCGCGTCGTAGTTGTCCGCTCGCGCACCCAGCATAACGTTCAGACCCTTGTAGGAAATGGTGTCGTGCACGTAAATGGCTTCCTGCTTGACGTCTGTTCTTCCGGTGAATCGATAGAGGCTCCCACCGCGAGTCAAATCGTTGGCTGCGATGCCCGTTAAGAAGCCATCGTTCTGGTCATACCCTCCGGCAGCGCACTGGGAGGGATCCGTCAGCGAGGTGTCTGCTACAGGAGCTCCATCTGTCGGGTTCAAGCAGGGTGAGTTGAATGTGGCATCTGTAACGCCCAGACCAAAACCTTCCCGCAGGAGCGTGTGATAGAACATGCCGCCAGCCTTAAAAGTGTTGACTCCTTTGGTGATGGAGAAGTCGGCCTTGATGCCCGCGTTCTGAAGCCGCCGCGACTGGGCCAGCGTTACAGGACTGTCGTTAAAAAGGTTGTTGCTTGGATAGTAGTGGAAGTTGTCCGTACGCAGGTACGGTTGCACTGACAGCAGACTCTTTTCATTGAAAATGTGAGTCCAAGAGGGTGCGATGTTGAACGAAACGATCATGCCACGTTGATCTTGCTTGTTCTGGTCGTACTGGTTTGGCTGCTGGAACCAAGAACGGGAGAAGCCAAGATTCAACTGCAAAGCATCTTTCTCATTCGGCTTGTAGTCAAAACGCTGAAAATAGTTTGCATTGTTCCCGACGTCGTGCAATGGGCGAATCTCTGGAGTGTCCAAATAGCGGCCGCTTCGGAAAAAGTCGGCACTTAGAAATGATCCAAACTTCGCCGTTCCCACTCCCAGCGCAAGCGAGGGTGCGTAAGTTCCAAAGCTGCCGAAGCTGAACCCAACGGTACCAGTGGGACGTAACTGACCGAGACCGGATCGAGTTGTAGTTTCGACGATGAGACTGGTCTTGTCACCGTATTCCGGTGGAGCAATGCCGTTCAGCACCTGCACAGACTGAATGATGTTTGGCGAGAGCTGATTTCCGAAGACGCGGCTCTGCTGGTCGGAGATCGGCTGGCCGTCGATCGCAAATGTGGTATCTGCATGCTCTCCTAACGGATGGAAGAGACCATTTGAATCTGACACGATCCCGGGCGTGCTGAGCGTCACCAATGAT
>CAXTFT010000055.1:0-20176 GCA_964243585.1 uncultured Terriglobus sp. | reverse complement strand
AGCATGTTGCCCGCGCCGCGCAGTTCCATGTCGAGCGCTGCGATCTTGAAGCCCGCACCCAGGTCGCTGAACTCCTTCAGCGCGGCGAGTCTGCGGCGTGCAATCTCGGTGAGTTCGTTCTCCGGCGGGATGAGCAGGTAGGCGTACGCGCGGCGGTCACTGCGGCCCACGCGTCCGCGCAACTGGTATAGCTCGCTGAGGCCGTGGCGGTCCGCGCGGTTGATGATGATGGTGTTCGCGCGCGAAATGTCGAGGCCGTTTTCGATGATGCTGGTGGCACACAGCACGTCGAACTCGCCGCCCATGAAGGCGAGCATCGCCTTCTCCAATTCGCCGTCGTTCATCTGCCCGTGCGCGACCACGACGCGCGCCTGCGGCACCAGTTCGCGAATCTTCGAGGCGAGTTCGTAGATCGTCTCCACGCGATTGTGCACAAAGTAGATCTGTCCGTTGCGTTCAAGTTCCATCTCGATGGCGGTGCGCAGCAGCTTCTCATCGAACTTGGCCACGATGGTCTGGATGGCCATGCGATCCTTCGGAGGCGTCTCGATGACGGACATATCGCGCAGGCCCAGCAGGCTCATGTGCAGGGTGCGCGGGATAGGCGTGGCACTCATGGCCAGCACGTCGATGTGCGCGCGCATCTGCTTCAGTCGCTCCTTGTGCCGCACGCCGAAGCGCTGCTCCTCATCGACGACCAGCAGGCCGAGGTCCTGAAATGCGATGTCTTTCGACAAGAGGCGGTGTGTGCCGATGAGGATGTCGACCTTGCCTGCCGCGGTGTCCTCAAGGATCTTCTTCTGCTCCTTCGCGGTACGGAAGCTGGAGATCATTTCCACATTCACTGGAAAGCGTGCGAAGCGCTTTTTGAACGACTGAAAATGCTGGAAGCTGAGCACGGTGGTCGGCGTGAGCACTGCGACCTGCTTGGAATCCTGCACGGCTTTCAGAGCGGCGCGCATGGCCACTTCCGTCTTGCCGTACCCCACGTCACCGCATAAGAGGCGGTCCATGGGTTGGGTCGATTCCATGTCGCGCTTGATGTCGGCAATTGCGGAGATCTGGTCGTCGGTCTCGCTGAAGTCGAAGGCGTCCTCGAACTCGCGCATCATCTGCGAATCGGGCGTGAAGGCGTAGCCCAGCGCTGCCTGTCGCTGTGCGTACAGCTTCAGCAGCTCGCCGGTCATGTCCTGCATGGCCTTCTTGACTCGGGCCTTGGTCTTGGCCCAGGCTGCGCCGCCCATCTTGTTCAGTTCAGGCGCGGGGCCGCTGTCACTGCTCCGATATTTTTGGATCAGGTCGAGTCGCGTGAGCGGAACGTAGAGCTTTGCCTGCTCCGCAAATTCGAGGATCATCAACTCCAGCGGTGCGCCGTCCTGCTCCATGGAGCGCAGGCCCATGTACTTCGCGATGCCGTGTTCGACGTGCACGACGAAGTCGCCAACGGTCAGATCGCGGAAGTCGCTGATGAAGGCCGACGTTTTTGACTTGCGTGTAACAGGGCGTGCATGGACGTCAGCCTCGTCGTTCAGGTCCTGCGCGCCGAACACGATCAGTTGCCGCGCGGTGGCCTTGTCCAGGTCGAGAAACTGCACACCGTTCGCGAGCGCGGCCTTGACGATGACGGGTGTGCGGATGTCGCCCGTCAGGTAGCTGGCCTCGTCGTAGACGGAGGCGGAGCCGCTGGTGACCTGCACGCGGCTGCCGATGCGGTAGGGCACGCCATACTCCTGCAGCAGGCCTGCGAGGCGCTCCACTTCGCCCTGGTTGGCGGCGGCAATGAGGACTCGTGCGTCCTGCTGTTGCAGGTGCTTTAGAGTTTCGGTGAAGGCCGGGATCGAGCCGTGGAAGCGCATGGTGGGGCGCGAGGCGAACTCGATTTCACTCTGCGTAGCCTGCTCGGCATCCAGCACGTCAACCGCACCCAGCTGGTCCAGGTCAATGCCGGGGTACTGCCGCAGCCGATCATCGAGATCCCACGGCGAAAGGTAGATGTCTTCCGGCTTGACCAGCGACCCAATGCCGCTGCGTTCGTGCCGCTGCTCGACTTTGTTCCACCAGCGCTCGCCCTGATTCTTCACCATGGCAGGCTCTTCCACGTACACGCGCGTCTTCGGCCCCATCAGGTCCAGCACGGTGCCATGCGCACCCGCCACCGGCGCGAAGAACTCCCAGCCCGGAAAAACGGAGACATTGCCGACGTGCGACTGCATCTCGCGCGGGGCTATGTCCGCGTGGGGCCCACCTTCAAGCTCGGCACCAGCGGTGCCTCCGCGTACCAAGCGCGCGTGCACCGCGCAAAGCAGCTTCTCGGTCACAGGCGTTTCCGTCAGCGGCAGCAGCGTGATTTCATCCACGGGCGACGACGACCGCTGCGTTTCCGGATCGAACTTGCGCATGCTCTCGATTTCGTCGCCGAAAAAGTCGATGCGCACGGGCCGGTCCATCTCCGGCGAGTAGACGTCCATGATGCCGCCGCGCAGCGTCACCTGGCCGGGCATCTCCACAACGTCGACGCGGGTGTAGCCCACGGTCAGCAGGTGGTCCAGCAGCATGGCGGTGTCGTACTCTTCGCCGCGCTTCATCTCCAACGCCAGCGCGGAGTAGTAATCGCGCGCGAAGAGGCGCATGCAGGCCGACTCCAGCGGCACGATGACCACGCGTGCCGCACCGCTGCAAATCTTCCAAAGCGTGCTGGCGCGGCTCTCCTGGATTTCGGCGTGCGGCGACAGGTTTTCAAACGGCAGCACGTCATGCGAGGGCAGGCGCAGCACCTCCTCACATTTCAGTGCGCCGGTCAGCTCGCAGGTGGCGTTCAGCAGGCTTTGCAGCGCCTCTGCCGCCTTGTTGTCGCTGACCAGGATGAGCGCCGGCGCGTTCGAGGCGCGCACCAGCAGGGGCAGGTACAGCGCACGGGCGGTAGCCGTCAAGCCGGAGACGCGGCGGCGGCCGTTGCCCGCGCTCAGGTGGCGGCGAAGGCGTTCAAAACTGTCGGTGTGTTCCAGGTCCGCGATCATTTCGCGGACAAAAGGGAGAATCATGCTCTTCTAGTTTACTGGTCCGGATGGGTGATTGTTTGTCGGGCGCGTGCGCTTCGGTAAGCCTGGTAATTGCACACACCCGTACCTGTCCAAGCGAAGGGAGTCTACCGTTCGCCAGCCGGTTCGCTAAGCGCCCCGTTGGGGGCTTACCATGGTTCGCCGCAGGAGTCACGCTGCGCGGATTGAGGATCGGATAATGACGGTGTTGCGTACACTTTTAGTTTCGTCGGTACTGACGGCGTGCAGCTTGCCGTGCCTGCACGCACAGACCGCACCAGCCGCGACCACGCCAGCGCCACAGCCCAACGCAGAACAGCGCGTGCGCAGCCGCATCAGCATCTTCGACCTGCGCGACGGCTCGACCAAGGTCGTCTACTCCGCCGATACGGTGTGGGAAGCGCCCAGTTGGTCGCCCGACAGCAAGTACCTGATTACCAACTCTGGCGGCGCGATTTACAAGCTGCTGCTGCAGGCAGACAGCACGGCGACGCCTGTAAAGGTTGCTCTCGGCGACCAGTACCGCTGCAACAACGACAAGGCCGTTTCGCCAGATGGCAAGCTGCTGGGCTTCTCGGCCTCGGTGGCGCCGGTCAAGGGCTCAAACGTGTACATGGCCAACGCAGACGGCAGCAACGTGCGCCAGCTGACCACGCAAACGCCAAGCTACTTCCACGGCTGGTCGCCAGACAGCAAGACCATGGCCTTTGTTGCGCAACGCAACGGCAGCGGCCAGTTCGATATTTACAGCATCCCCACGGGCGGTGGGCCGGAGCAGCAGTTGGTCGCGGACAAGCACCACGACGACGGCCCGGACTACTCGCCGGACGGCAGGTGGATCTACATCAACTCCGACCGCTCAGGCGAGGAGTCCATCTGGCGCTTCCCAGCCAGCGGTGCGGGACCGAACGACAGCAAAGCAGAGAAGGTGCTGTCAGACGGCGCGGAAGACTGGTTCCCGCACCTTTCGTCCGACGGCAAAAAGCTGGTCTACATCGCTTACCCGGCAGGCACGCCGACGCACAACTCCCGCCTGCTGCACGTTCAGGTAAAGATGACGTCGATCAACAACGACACTGTTGGAACAACGCCCAAAGTGCTGACCAGCTTTACCGGCGGCCAGGGCTCGATCAACGTCAGCTCGTGGGCACCGGACTCGCAGCGCTTTGCGTATGTCAGCTACGAGCCGCTGCAGTAAAAACGCCGGCACGTATACTTTTCTTGAGGTGATACATGCCCTTTGCGAAGCAGACCGGCGTTAGAAACGGCGTTTGGCACGAAGAAAAAGGAACCAAAGGTCCCGCAGCAGTTTCTGTTCCCCGACCTCAGCCTGTAAAGATTCCAGCTCAAAGCAAGGGGAAGTAGTAGTTGGTTCCGGCCAGCGTAGTCGCACTTCAGGTCTTGCTGATCCTGTTACCTGGATTCGCTGCGACCGCCATTGTGGAGGCGCTTGCTCCCCGTGGCAAACAAAGCGATTTTCAACGGGTCATTAGCGCCTCGCTGTACAGCATCCTGATTTACGCGTGCTTTCTGCTTGTGGCGGAGGGAGAGTTGCCCTTTACAGTCGCAAACCAGAACTCATCCAATGCTTCCGTCCTTTGGTCATTGAGCAAGTTGTGGCTGCTGCTTGCGTCAACGGTAGTTGTAGGGCTCTGCACAGCCGCATACATCAATGGTGACGGGCACGCACTTCTTCGCTTTCTTAAGCTGACGGAACGTACAACACGGCATTCTATCTGGAACGACATCTTTGAGCGAGTCGCAAGCAAGAACCAGATTGTGCAGGTCGAACTGGATGGCGACCGCAGCATCATCGGCGTTCTTACGTACTACTCAGATGACGCGGACGACTGTTCACTCTTTGTAAGTCAGGCTGCCTGGGTGGACCAGACTGGGAATGTGATCGAGATTCCGGGAACTGGGATCCTGCTCACCAAGAACGCAGGCATTCGAAGCGTTAGCTTGCTCAGGAAAGAATCATGATTACGGCGACACTGTCTCAAAGTCTCTCAAAGTACCAGCCTGTAATCGGGTTGGAGGTTCACGTGCAGTTGCTGACGCGGACCAAGGCGTTTTGCGGCTGCATCAACCAGTACGGCGGCGAGCCGAATACGCACTGCTGCCCGGTGTGCCTGGGCCTACCGGGAGCGTTGCCTGTGCTGAACCGGCAGGCGGTAGAGTTCGCCGTACTGGCTTCAACGGCGCTGCACTGCACCGTGAATGAAGAGAGCGTGTTTGCACGCAAGAACTATTTCTACCCTGACTCGCCCAAGGGCTACCAGATTTCGCAATTCGACAAACCGCTGGCAGAAAACGGCTGGATGGATGTCAGCGACGGCAAAGGCGGCACGCGCCGCATCGGCATTACGCGCCTGCACATGGAAGAGGACGCCGGCAAGAGCGTGCACGACGGCTTTTCCGACAGCGCCAACCGCACCTACATCGACCTGAACCGTTGTGGCACGCCGCTGGTTGAAATTGTCAGCGAGCCCGACCTGCGCACGCCGGAGGAGGCACACGAGTACCTGACGAAGCTGAAGGAAATCCTGCTGTACACCGGCGTCAGCGACTGCAACATGGAAGAGGGTTCGCTGCGCTGCGACGCTAACATCTCCGTGATGCTGAAGGGCGCGGAACAGTACGGCACCAAGGCGGAAGTTAAGAATGTGAACAGCTTTCGCTTCATTCGCGAAGCTCTGCACTTTGAGATCGACCGGCAGATCGAAGTCGTGGAGAGCGGCGGCCGCGTGGTGCAGGAGTCGCGCCTGTACAACTCCGCCGAAGGCCGCACCTACAGCATGCGCTCCAAGGAAGCCGCGCACGATTACCGGTACTTTCCTGAGCCGGATCTTCCTTCGTTACATGTGGATGCTGGGTGGCGTGACGCCATTCTTGTGAACCTGCCGGAACTGCCGGAGGCGCGCCGCGCGCGCATGGTGCAGGACTATGACTTGTCCACGCAGGACGCCGCCACCATCGCCAACACCCGCAGCTTTGCCGACGAGTTTGAAGGTGCGGCAAAGCAGGCGAAAAGCGCAAAGCGTGTTGCGAACCTCTTGCTGGGCGAACTGGTTGGCCGCCTGAACGCTGCTGAGCT
The DNA here is from genome assembly GCA_964243585.1 of uncultured Terriglobus sp. Lineage (GTDB taxonomy): Bacteria > Acidobacteriota > Terriglobia > Terriglobales > Acidobacteriaceae > Terriglobus. Next base: position 14,041 of record CAXTFT010000055.1, on the reverse strand, counting down.
CGAGCTGCCGCAATCACCTGTCTCCATGCAGGGCATTGTGCAGGCCGCCGACCTGGTGGAAGAAGGCAAGCTTTCCAGCAAGCAAATCAAGGGCCTGTTCGACATCTGCTTCGAGAAGAATGAGGACTTCCCTGCCGTCTACGAGAGCGAAAAGCCACAGCAGATCAGCGACACCGGCGCGATCGAGACGATGATCGATGAGGTGATCGCGGCCAATCCAAAACAGGTCGAGCAGTATCGCGGCGGCAAGAAAACTGTGTCTGCTTTCTTTGTCGGTCAGGTCATGCGTTTGTCCAAGGGACAGGCAAATCCCGCGCTGCTGAACGAGCTTGTGGTGAAGAAGTTAGACGCGGCTTGACGGAATCTCCTACAAGGAGAGACTTAGACGGTGGCGTAAGCCTCTGCCTGTTGTCTTTACGACTTGCATACCAGTCTCGCACTTGCCGCTTACGTCAGCTTTGCGCTCTTTAGATCCTTTATGGGCGGCTTCCTTATGGCGGGTGCTTCCATGGCAGCACTGATGTTCATAGGCCTAGCTACGATGGATGGAGTTTCGCCACAAGTAATAAGCGTCTCGCCAGGAGCATGCATCGTACGTGGTGCATGCGTACGTGGCCTCTTCTTCGGTTGTCTTCCCTCCTGCTGCTGACGGCCTGTGCCGCGGGTAAAGGCACGCAGCGAGCCATCAACGCCGACCAGTCTGCCATGCCCCCGAACACGGTGCTGCTGTCGCAGATGATGCGCGAGCTTTCCGCGCAGCCGGGCTTTACGGAACAACTGCTGGGCTACCTGGACAAGGGCCAAAAGAACGGCGCGCTGCTGACGCCGGAACTGTTTGACACCTTTCGCAAAATGGTACTGGGCAAAGACTGGAACGGTCTTAACCGCTTTCCGGGCTGGACGATTCGCCGCGTTACCCGCACCGTCTCGATGGGCGAGAGTCTGATGACGAAGCAGCCCATCGATGCGAAAAGCGGTGCTGTATCGAAAGTAAATGTGGGACCATACCCGCTGGACCAGCCGGGCATGGCAAGCCTCGACATGCCGTCGGACTTCCCCGGCTTCAGTGAGCAGGGGCTTGTCACAAAGCTGAGCGAGGTTGTCACGAACGGCGATGGTCCCGACCCAAAACTTGCGCCGATGCATGCGGAAAGCGCGCGATTGGCAGCGGTAATGAACCGGCTTGCACTGAACGGCTACAAGTCCGCACCTGCGTTTACCGCCACGCTGCAAGGCAGAACAGCAACCACTCCGCAGGAGTTACTGCAGGCGCTGACCGCGAGCGGGCACCAGGTGGTTGTGGCCGATGCGCGTTTCTTTGCCAATTTCGGGCACTTTCACTACAACGGCAGAGCCGTGCAAATGCCGTTCTGGCTCGCCAGCGGCTACCTGGTTCCTACCGATCGTTGGTGGCAGCGTGCACGTCCGCTGCTGGTGCCGGTGGCACATGCTGAATATGAATGGATTGTGACCGGACCGAAGATTAATGCAGACATCACATTCTATTTCGGCATCGACGGACGCGCGGAGTTTCGTACCAACGACCAGTTGAACCAGCCCTGGGTCATGGGCCGCCACGCGCACGAATACCGCGGCGCTGATGCGGTTGAAGTAACCCGGCTCACCGGTCAAATGCTGCGAAGCTACGCCTATCTGCATGCGGCACATCCGGACCTGCCCTTTGGGGGCTATTACACGCTGGGCGTCTGCCAGGACGTGGTGGGTGCCATCGAAATGCACATGACCGGCAAAAGCACGCTGTTTCCTAACACTGCCCGCACGGAGTTTTTTGCAGACCAGCCGGATGCCGAGATCACCCGGCTGATGAAAGCCGTTCCCAAGGACACGGGCGGGGCAATCCCCGCACCAGAGCGTATCTTCGGTTCGCTGCCAACGAACGACTTTGCCGCAGTAACGGTACCGGGACTCCGCGATGACCTGCTGCGTTCAAGGTCTGCATGGCAGCAGGGCCGGTTGCGCAACAGACTTCTGCTCAGTTCGCAGACGCTTACGATGGCAGGTACCGTTCTGGCAAGCGTAAGCGTCCTGGCATTGCTGCTTTATCGCCGCCGCAGGCGCTAGAAAGTTGCTGCGATTCATCGATCGACTTACCACGCGATAATCACAGACTTAGATCAGGAGAGTGTCATGGCAAGCGCGAAAGCAAGCACAAAGGAGCCGGCAACAAAGACGGCTGCCGCAAAGAGCACCGCGAAGAAGGCTCCTGCAAAGAAGAGTGCCAGGACAAAGCCTTCAACGCCTGCCGGCAATAAATCTGCTGCCAAAAAGACGGCTGCACGTAAATACTCGACCGCTGCTTCCGAGCAGGTGGGGCGTGAGCTGCACGAAATGCACCAAGGCAAGCTGACCATCGGTCGCAGCGATAAGAAGGTGACCAATCCGAAACAGGCGATTGCTATCGGTCTCGCTGAAGCGCGGCGCGCGGGAAAGAAGGTTCCGCCTAATCCAAATACGCCTGAGAAGGAATGAGCGGCAGAGAAGATTTTATCTGCGGGCCTGGGACACTTCGCAGGAGTCCGGAGATGTGATTGGTGGCGGAATCCTCAGAGCACTTAGGCGAACGTAAGGTATCGGGATTCTTTGCTGCGCTCAGGACGATCGCTTCAATCTTCCTGCTTGATACTTGCCGCTACTTGTTTGTTGACGAGGCAGAGGAGGTCGATGCTGACCCAGCACTACCCGAACTGGCACTGCTCGTCGACGGGGTTGCAGATGCGGTCGCACTCCCACTGGACTCCGACGCGCCGGAGGAAGCATTGCTGCTTGCACCGGAGTTGCCGGATGCTGCGGCAGCAGCATCGCCAGCCGCAGTACTGGTACCTCCGCCTTCGGCCGATGCGTTGGCTGCGGCACCGCTCTTTGCCGAGCCGTAGCCATCCGCGAACCAGCCACCGCCCTTGAACTGGATGGCGGGCGCGGAGATCAGCTTTTTCAGGGGGCCACCGCAGTAGGGGCATTCTGTCAGCGCGGCATCTGAGAACTTCTGGCGCTTCTCGGTTCGCCGGCCGCACTGGCCGCATTGGTATTCGTACAGTGGCATAGGTCCTTCTTCAATCTTAGGGCAGTTCAATCAGGCGAACGCTGGCAATTGCATCCACCCTGCGCAATGCATTCACAACATCGTTCACCTTGCTGCTGTGCGCCTCAATTTGCACCACGGCAAGCGCCTGGCCCGCGGGTACACGCTGCGAACGAACGCTGCGGCCCAGCGCAAAATTTGCAATGTTGACGCCGTGTTCACCCAGCACGGTACCGATGCGTCCGATGACGCCGGGAACGTCGTGGTTGCGGATGGCAAGCAGCGTGCCGGTCAGAGGCGCCTCGATGTCAATGCCGTCCAGCGACAACAACCTGGGAGCATTGCCGTGCAGCACCGTGGCGCTGCCTGAGGCATCACCATCGGCGGAGTGCAGCACCAGCTTTAGCACGGAACCCGCGCCGCCACTGGCAAACTCCTTCTTGTCTTCCTGCACACGCAGGCCGCGCTCCTCCGCGATGGAGAAGGCGTTGATGTGGTTCACGTTTTCCGAATCCTTCAGCACACCGGCAAGCACAGCATTGCGGATCAGTTCTGTTTTGCCGGTTGCAAGCCGTCCGGAATAAGCAATGGCCATGTTCTCCAGATTGCCCGGCGTGGCATGCGCAAGAAAGGTGCCAAGGCGCTCCGCCAGATCGACAAAGGGTGCAACCTCGACGTACTCCTCGCGTGAGAGCGATGGCACGTTCACGGCGTTCTGCACGACGCCAAGCTTCAAATAAGCGCTGACCTGCTGGGCAAGCTGGATCCCGATGGCCTCCTGTGCCTCGTCGGTCGAACCACCCAGGTGCGGCGTGAGGATCACATTTTCAAGGCCGAAGTATGCCGAATTCCTGAGCGGCTCTTCGCGAAATACATCGAGTGCCACACCGCCTACTTTACCGCTCTGCAGGCCTTCGACCAGAGCCTCATCCACAATGAGTTCGCCGCGCGCACAGTTCACCATGCGGATACCTTTTTTCATGATCGCAATGGAATGCGCGTTGATCAGGCCCTCAGTCTGCGGCGTCAGACCCACATGCAGCGACAGGTAGTCGGACTGCTTGAAGATGTCGTCCACGGCGACCAGCGTAACGCCGTTTTCGCGTGCAATGACCGGTGCAACAAAGGGATCGTAGCCGATCAGCTCCATGCCGAAGCTACGTGCACGGCGTGCGACTTCCAGGCCAATACGGCCCAGGCCGACGATGCCCAACGTCTTGCCGCGGAGTTCGGTGCCCTGAAGATTCTTCTTTTCCCACTTGCCGTTGTGCAGCGCCGCGGTTGCCTTCGGAATCTGGCGAGCCATGGTGATCATGAGGCCCAGCGTCAGTTCCGCCACGGCGACGGCATTCGCTCCGGGCGTGTTCATGACCACAATGCCGCGCTTGGTGGCCGCATCCGCGTCGATGTTGTCGACGCCCACGCCTGCACGGCCAATCACGCGTAGCTTCGGTGCGTGATCCAGCAGTTCAGCGGTAACCTGCACCGCTGAACGGACTACCAGGGCGTCTGCATCCGCCAGTTCCGCTTCCAGGTTCGTCATCCTGTCCGCACTTACTATCGTCCATGACGGCTCCTGCTGGAAGACGGCGAGTGTCGCGGGCGAAACCTTTTCGGCGAGAACGATTTTCATGCAGCTTCTTTCCCGAAGGCGTTTGCCTTCGCTTCAAACTTTGATCGATGCGAATGTCTGCAGCACAAGAAACAGCGCAACCCGCAACCGCTTTTCAGCAGAATGCCCCAGCCTGCAGACCGTAGGCGTGTCTCTACTGTACCAACGTCAGCGACGTATCCTGCCCCGGACTGCCAAACTCAGCGGCACTGCGCTAGTCTTGAGGCACGATGACTCCTGATACAACTGCCGCACCCGCCGACACGCCGCTGCGCCCCCGAGATCCATCGCACACGCCAAAACGCTACCTGGTGCTGGGTGCCACGTCCGGCATTGCAGAGGCTACCTGCCGCATCTGGGCGGCTGAAGGCGCAAACCTCTTCCTGGTGGGCCGGTCGGATGAGAAGGTCCAGGCCGTGGCTGCCGACCTGCGCGTGCGCGGCGCGGCCTACGTGGACACGGCAGTGGTGAACCTGGACGAGTTAGAGCACCACGCCGACCTGTTAGCCCATGCAATCACCTCGCTGGGCGGCCTGGACGTGGCATACCTCGCCGTAGGCGTACTGGGTGACCAGCCGAAAGCCGAACTCGACCCTGCGCACGCAGAGCAGATTCTGCACACCAACCTGACCGCGCCGGTCAGCATGCTGACATGGCTGGCAAATTTCTGTGTCAAGCAGGGGCATGGCACGTTGGCTGTGCTGTCATCAGTCGCCGGAGATCGCGGACGTAAATCGAATTATGTGTATGGCGCGTCGAAGGCCGGGCTGACCGCCTTTGTCGACGGCCTGCGGAACCGCGTAGATCGCGAAGGCATTCACGTGCTGACGATCAAGCCCGGCCCGGTTAAAACCTCCATGACTGCCGGCATGAAGGGCAGCGAAAAGTTTGCCGATCCTGCCAAGGTGGCAAAGACGATCGCGGACAGCATCGCCGCAGGCAAAGGTGGCATTCTGTATGTGCCGGGCATCTGGTGGCCGATTATGACCGTGATTAAGGCCATTCCAGATTCGGTCTTCAAAAAGCTGAATCTTTGATCCCGTCATCGCGAAGCGAAGTGTCCGATGCATAACGCGACCGCGACAGTCGCTTGTGGCTTTTCGTGCATAGAAGCTTCAGATGATAGCGGTGCCACCAGACGTACAGGGACTCTCGCCTGCTCAGGATGACTTGCCCTTAGAGGCATCTAGGGAGTGAGAATCCTCACGGTTGGTGCAGAGCCTGTTGGTTAGAAGGACGATTTGTGGAGCTAACAGGCGAAGGTACTTATTCACGAACGATTTTTACAAACACACCATCCGGCAGAGTCTTGCCGCCCAGCAGGACGATGCTGCCGTTTTTGACGAACCCGCGCAGCATCTCGCTGTTTGCGGAAGCTGCGGCGCGAGGCTCGGGCGGCGGCAGGGGGTCCATGCGGCAGGGTGCTGGCGGCTCGGCCGATCGGGTTGGGTAGGGGGTGGCTCTCAGCGGAGCGGGTGAGGACATGCCCGGCTCTGGTCGGCGGTTCGTGCCGCGGTCCATGGCCTCGTTGGCGAGCCGGTCGGCGGTCTTGTTTTTGTGGCGAAGCGCGTGCGTGATGTTGAAGTAGCTGAGCTTGGCGATACGGCGCTTGGCCTCTTCGTACAGTGGCTTCAGGTCGGGGCTGTTGATCTTGTACTTGCCCTGGATCTGGTTGACCATCAGCAGCGAATCACTGACGACCTTCAGGCGGGTGTGGCCGTTGTCCAGGGCCCATTGCAGCACGCCCAGCAGGCCGCTGTATTCGGCGTAATTATTCGTTTTGAAGCCGAGAAACTCTGACAGTTCGGCCAGTACGGTGCCATCTTCGGTTGTAATTACCGCACCGTAACCTGAGGGTCCAGGATTGCCCCGTGCGCCTCCGTCACAGTGCGCGAGAAGGGTTGTTTCCCTGCTACGGGATGTGGTTGAAGCTTCGGGCGCGAACAGGTCTCCAGACGGCATGATCTCGATTATCGCCGAGCAGCGTGTGCCCAGGGCATCGCTCACAGCAGGGTTGTGCCGCTGAGAAAGACCTGGTCCGGCTTGTTGCCCAGCAGCCGGTAGAGCGCGAACTGCCGGGTGTGCTGCGCGCGCAACTCCATCAGCAGAGAGCCGCGATTGCTGCCGTCCGCATCTACTACGTCGATCAGCCGGTATCGAGGCGTGCCGTTCAGGTGGGCTGCGTCGGTTACAGAGCGCATGGCGGGTTGCAGCTTGCCTTCTGCATCCGTTTGCGCGATGACGGTGACAAAGCGCTCCGGCATGGTTCCGGTCGCGGGCATGCGTGCCGTGTAGGCGTAGGTGACCGGCGCGCTGAAGTAAAGCTGAAACGCGGTCATTTCCTCATTTGCAAGAGCAGGCGGCATGGTGGTCGTGGCAGCCGGCGTCCGCGAGCGCGCACGGACAGATGTGCCGCTCCTCGTGGGCACCCGCGTGGCTGTTGAGGATCGCACCCCGGCGGCAGCACTGCTTGGCGAGGGCACCGGCTTAACAAGCACGGGCCTTCCCATGCTAACTTCCGGTGCATCGCTTGCCAGAGCAGGATTCGCCAGCACGGCCAGCGCCATGCCTTGCAATGTGCCAAGTGCGGCAGCGCGCTCCGTGGGCGAGGTGAAGTGGTAAGTAAAGTCGTGCGGAACGCGTTCTTTCGCGTCGCTGACTGCAACCATGGCATCAAGGGGTCCGGAGATCGCTCGAGCCAGGTTGGCTGCCGGCAATGGCGCACTCGCAGGTGTTGCGACCGGTTTGCCGGCAGCTATGACAGGTTCAGCGGGTGGCGCGGTAAGCCGGCCCCGGCGCAGGACGGGGCCCCGGCTCATGGTGTCCCCACCCGTAATGGATCCACCCTCAGCTACGGTGTCGTTTGCGGAAATTGGCGCGGCACTTGCAGGTTTGGCATCTACTTCGCCCCTGGCTGTTGCAGGCGAACGCTCGCGGCTGGCCAGGTCCAATGGGTCGGGCGGCAGCGCGTTGGGATCGTTCTCGTCCGTCGTTCTGTGGCGTATCGTTGGACGGTCCGGGTCGTCTGCTGGGCCACCGTTTGCTGAAATGGTTGCGGGTGGCGGCTTGGGAGCTTTCTTATCCGGCTTGCCTTCCGCCCCGGTGTTGTTGGCGGTGGTTGCAGGGGAACGGTGCAGCGTAGGGCGCTCCGGATCAGGTGAATCCCTGTCTTTCCTGGAGTCGTCGGCGAGCGAAACACGTTCCGGCTGTTCGGGCTCTTCGCGGCAGGGATCGGGTGCGGCGCCGCGTCTTCCGCGTGCAGATGGTGCCTGCTGCTCGTCCTCTGACGTTGACCTGGAGCCGAAGTGGGGCTTGCCGACGTCTTTTTTTGCAGCGTCCGTTTCCTGCACCACGTGCCCGTTGCCACAACTTGGGCTTAGTTTCGCTGACTTGGGTGTGGGCAGCAGAGCAACACGGCCATAGCCGAACCATCCATCATCGAACGGCTCCGCGGTAACAACAGTGCTGTTGGTGAAGTGGCGGGAAGCTACCACATCGAAAAAGTCCTGACGCACACCTGCCCGTTGCAGTTCGTAACGCAGGCCCGTGTCCAGGGCAAACGGGATGGGCCGCGCAAGGTACACGCCGGCATCTTCAAAATGACCGCCAATGAATAACGACACGGGAATCAACCGGGCCGCCTTCGGATGCTGCAGGTCGCCCACATACTCATATACTGCGACGGCGCGGGTTACCTGTTCCGGCGCTCCTACGCGGTGGGTCTGCGCTGTCATGGGAGTAACCGCGACCGGAGTCAGCAGGGCAGTGGCAATGGCATGGAGATGTCGCTGGTCGAACTTCATCGTGTGTATTGGACGGTATCTTCTGGCGGAAGGCACACCCCTCACACCGGTGATTTACCCCGTTGGACCGAGTCACCCACCCGCAGCCAACCGGTTTGGACCACGGTGGCGTACACGCCGGCACGTCCCTCGTGTCTGCGGTCCAGGTGCTTCATCAGTGCAGGGTCAGCGGCGGTCGTTACCGGGTCAAGCGTCACAATGCGGCAGCGTGGGTCGCGTTCCGTAACGTGCAGGATGACATCCGTGCCAAGCCGGATATCCTGCCCGGCAAGGCTGTCCTCTGCAAACCCTTCGCGCAGGTCAAGCAGAATGTTGGCACGAAAGCGGCGCGCGTCCACGGGCCTGCCAAGCTCTCGCTCCAGCTGTGCCACGGTACCCGTTCCCAGCAGCGCCACCGGCCTCACATCGGTCAGCGGTGTCGATGACGTCAACAACGAAAGCGCATGGCCACCCGGCAGCAATGCTTCCATCTTCCGCAGCAGGGCAGGATCGTCCAAGCGCATGCAGCCACCGTCCGGTAAGGTCACGATCACATCCTCGTCAGCGCCGCTGGCTTTGTACAGCAACATGGCCGCTCGCTCCGCTCCGGTCAGCAGCGGTTTGCCGCGCGGAGCCCCACTGCTGCGGATCGCGAAATGCCGATCGCCGGCGATGCCGTGCGCGTCCACCTCGATCTGGGGGAGCGGCTCACCACGCATGCCCTTTACGGGGTAGCGCCAGAGCTCGGCGATTCTGGCGAAGGGAAGGGGCACGCTTTGAATCTTGCCACAGGCTTGCAGTGCGATACCTATGCACAGCGTGTGACGGTAAGCTGGTGCCATGCAGATTGGCGACGTCGTTGATTTTGAGTTGCAGGACCAGGACGGCAACGCCGTACAGCTCTCCGGGTTTCGTGGCAGCCCCGTGGTGCTGTTCTTTTACCCGCGAGCAGATACGCCGGGCTGTACGACAGAGGCCTGCGAGTTCCGCGATCTTGATGCCCAGCTGAAGCAGGCAGGAGCAGTTATCCTGGGCGTCTCGCGGGATCCCGTCAGGGCTCAAAAAAGGTTTGCGGACAAGTTCTCCCTGCCGTTTCCATTGCTGGCGGACCCAGACCTGCAGGTGTGCAAGCAGTTCGACGTGGTTCGCGAGGGTTCCATGTACGGCAAGCCAGTCACAAAGATTGAGCGATCAACCTTCCTTTTCGATCGTGCAGGCCGGCTTCAGGCCGAGTTTCGCAAAGTCAAGCCGGAAGGTCACGCAGCCGAAATGCTGGCAGACATCCGGCAAGGCACCTAGATCGAAGAGCTACGCGGCAGGCAGCGTGATTGGCTGATCCGATGTGAAGGTGGCTTCGGTGCCTCGCTCAGGTGCGTCGTCGGCCAGGCCCTTCTTGCCTTCCTGGCCTTCTGCCGTGACGACCTGCGACAGGATCTGCTGTCCGTTGATGCTGATGACCTGCAACGAAAGCACGCCACTGCTGGCCAACTGACCTGCTGCCGCGGCGGCGACTACTGTCAGGCCTACCTCTGCGCCCGTCGGCAGCCTTCCCAGGGGTGCTGCGAGTACACCGCGTACCGTGTCTCCATTGTGTGCGTGGCCGGAGTCTATCGTTTGCTGTAAACGGACCTGTATGGGCGTGCCTATTGCCACTCCAAGCGCGTTGTGCGACATTACAACACCCGGCAATGCGGCGTTGTCACTCCCTCTGCCGGAACGATCAAGCGTGCCGTCGCCGTTGCTGTCTCCGATGACACCAACACTTGCGTTTGCTGCAGCTGCTGCCGGCTGTTGTGACTTCGCACCTACACCACCTGACCGTGGGCCGCCTGCTCCCGCACCGCGCCCGGCTTGCCGCGGCACGTCTCCGCGTGACGTTGCCCCGCGTGCGGGTGGCTCCGCAACAGTACCGCCAGGGGCTGGCGCGGCGCCCTGTATCTGCGGTGTTGCACGTGCGCCGGTATTCTGCGCTGCGGCATTGCCACCCATCGCCAGCAGCAGCGCAACCGTAAACAATCCATCTGTTTGCATATCTGATACCGTCGGATGGGCTGCGCAACCAGGAAGGTTGCAGCCCGTGCTGTCCGATTCTGACGCGACAAGCGCGGCGGAAGCGTCTCTGCCGGACTGGTAAGCTATCTCATTTGCTGGAGGTGGGCATGCCTGGCGTCGGGGATGGGATTGTGATTGTGGGTGCGGGACCCACCGGGCTTGCACTGGCAGCAGAGTTACAGCGGCTCGGCGCGCCCGCGTTGCTGCTTGAGAAGCATGCTGCACCTCTGAAGACTTCACGCGCCGTAATTGTGCATGCACGCACGCTTGAGGTGCTGGAGCCGCTTGGCATTACACCCCGGCTGATTGAACGCGGCCTCAGGTTGAACCAGGTCCGCATGCACGAGGGCGATTCGACGCGGATGCATATCGGTTTTGACGGCCTGCCAACTGCTTACAGCTATGCCCTGTCCGTGCCACAGGACCAGACCGAGGCCGTGCTGACCGACCGCCTGCGCGAACTTGGCGAAGCTGTGACGCGCACGGTCGAGGTCACCGCCATCGATGCGGACAGCACGGGCGCGACGCTCACCTACACGGCCGCCGGCGTGCTGGTGCAGCATCTCCGTGCGGGCTGGGTCATCGGATGCGACGGCCTGCACAGCATGGTTCGCCAGGCCGCCGGCATCGGCTTTGAGGGCGGAACCTACGACGAGAACTTTGTGCTGGGCGACGTGGAGATGGACTTTCCGCTGGAACCCAACGGCATCGATATGTTCTTCGCACCGGATGGATTTCTCTTCATTGTGCCTCTTCCCGGCAACCGTTACAGGGTGATTGCAACAGCGCACGAACCCGGCGGTGCGCCTTCCTTGGGCGACCTGCAGAAGCTGCTGGATGAGCGCGGCCCGCAAGCCAGGAAAGCACGTATCAAGAGCATGGCCTGGTCGTCGCACTACAGGATCCAGCACCGGGTTGCGTCGGCCCTGCGCAATGGCCGCATGATCGTGCTCGGTGACGCCGCCCATGTGCACAGCCCGGCCGGCGGCCAAGGCATGAACACCGGCATTCAGGACGCGGTATCGCTGGCCCAGGTGCTGCACGGTGTGCTGACAACCGGCGATGAAGCGCCACTTGCGGAGTGGGAGAAGAAGCGTCTGGAGATCGCCCGGTCCGTTGTTCGCACGACCGACGTCATGACCCGTGCTGCTACTTCAGAGTCATCTGTGACACGCGTGCTTCGCAATGCGCTGTTCGGCCTCGTGGACCACGTGCCCGCGCTGCAGCATGCAATTGCGGAGCGGCTTTCGGAGATCGATAATCGCTAAGCCAGTCATCCTGAGCAAAGCCAAGGATCCCGAAGACTAGGAGTGAGTGGAAGCTACTTTGCCAACTCGGCTTTCAACAGCTCACTCACCATCTTCATATCCGCGTGCAGGCCGTTGCTCATGATGCGGGCCTGCACCACGCGCATGGCTGGCCCGATGTCCTTGGGGCCAGGTTTGCCACCCTCGGCGGCAAGGTGCGCAATGGCACCGTGGATGACCGCGCGAATCTCTTCGTCACCCGCGGTTTGCGGCAGATAGGTTTCCAGCAGCTTGATCTCGTCCTGTTCCTTGCTGGCCAGTTCGGGGCGGTTGCCCTTGGCAAACTGCTCGGCGGCGTCCTTGCGCTGCTTGACCATGGTGTTCAGCACGGCGGTCTCTTCGGCATCGGTCAGCGGCTCACGCTTGTCGATCTCCCTGTTCTTCATGGACGACTTCGCCATGCGCAGCGTCTCCAACCGGAGCGAGTCCCTGGCTTTCATTGCTTCGATGATGTCCTTGCCTATCTTTTCTCCGGTTGCCGCCATGTGTTTCACTCCCGCTGTCAACAGTCAGTCTACCGCCAACCACCGTGGCAGCGGCTACGGGATGGCTTGGCATGACCAGTTGCAAACCAATCCCGCGGCCCAGTGGTCCTGCCCCGGCTGTCCACGCCTCTGACTCAAGCGGCCCCATGTTCTTCCGGCTTGCAGCCGTGAACTGCAAAAAATTACAGGAAGACTTCCCTACCTTTTCAAGCGCACGTACTCTTTCGGTATGCCTCTGCCGCGAATCTATTGTCTGCTCCTCTTCATCGGGTGCACTACGTGGCTCCATGGTCAAGCAGCTGGTCCGGCTCTGCAGCTTCCCACTCCAACCCCGGCAGCTATACTGCGTGGCAGTTACGGTCCTTACCGGGCGAATAACGATCTGCTTTTCTACCGCCTGGGCGTCCGAGTGGATCCGGAACGAAAATTCCTTTCCGGCAGCAATGAGATACGGTTTCGCATGCTGCAGGATGGCACTCGCATTCAGTTGGAACTGGATGAGGCACTCTCCATTGATAAGGTGGTCCTGCATGGCCGGCCGGTAAGGTTCAGCCGCGACGGGAGTAGCTTCTTTGTCGATGCCCCCTCCCTGCTGAAACGTGGGCACGCCTACGCCGTAACCGTTTTTTACAGTGGCTATCCAAGGGAAGCCGGCCGGTTCGGCGGCGTGCTGTTTCGCAAGGACGAGGCCGGCAGGCCTTGGATCGCCACCTCCTGCGAGGACGATGGTGCCCGCATCTGGTGGCCGAACAAGGACCAATGGCGTGATGAGCCGCAGGACGGCGTGGAGATCAACGTGGAGGTGCCGGACGGACTGATGGATGTATCTAACGGCCGTCTAAAGCAGCAGCAGAAGCTGCCTGACGGGTACTCCCGCTGGACATGGCGCGTGACCTACCCCATCAACAACTACGATGTGGCCCTGAACATCGGCGCGTACCGGCATTTCAGCGACAGGCTGGGTAAGTTGACGCTGGACTTCTATGCCTTGCCGGAAAGCCTTGAGAAGGCCAGGGTACAGTTTGCGCAGGCAAAGCCAATGCTGGCGATCTACGACAAATACTTTGGCGAGTACCCCTTTATGCGCGATGGATACAAGCTGGTGGAAGTGCCGTATTCCGGCATGGAACACCAGAGCGCCGTGGCGTACGGCAACCACTTCCAGAACAGTTACGGGCCGCGCGACTGGACTGGCGTGGGCATCAGCCCGCGATTCGACTTCATCATCATCCATGAAAGCGGCCACGAGTGGTTCGGCAACAGCGTCTCCGCGGATGACCGGGCCGACATGTGGATTCACGAGGGCTTTACCACCTATGCAGAAGATGTTTACGTGGAGGCCCGCTGGGGCCACGGCGACGCCATCCGCTACATCAACAGCCTAAAATCGAAGGTAAAAAACCAGGCGCCGATTGTGGGCGAGCGTGGGATCGACAGGGTGCCGCCGGATGAGGATCAGTACTTCAAGGGCGCGCTGTTCCTGAACACTCTGCGCTCCGTAGTAAACGATGATGCACTGTGGTACGCCACCCTGCGTGGCTTTGCAGAGCATTTTCGCTATCAAAATATCCATACAGAGGATGTAATCGCTTATTACAACCAGCATCTTCATCACGACTTCACCGTGCTGTTCAATGAGTATCTTCGCCACGGGGAGTTGCCGGAACTGCAGTTAGTCTTCGATTCTGCAGCGGGAATGGTGAAGTACCGGTGGAATGTTGCGGAGCCCACTTTCGACATGCCTGTTCGGGCAGGCGATCCGG
>CAXTFT010000054.1:0-20889 GCA_964243585.1 uncultured Terriglobus sp. | reverse complement strand
GCAAGATACTCTGGACTTGCGAAGAGTGCCCGTCTCGCCCCAGGGTAGGGTCGTGCCCGGCGAACAGAGTCACGGGGGGCCTTCACCTTGAAGAAGACATCCACATCTTCTCGAGGCTCTCTGTCCCAGTCGGAGCTATACGGTTCAATTTCGACTCGCAAGTCCGGATAACGCTCCAGAAAAGGTTTGAGCAGAGGCGCAAGGATAAGGCGGGCCATTGTGATGGGACAGGCTACCTTAAGGACACCGCTCGGCCGTTCACGCTTGCGCTCCAACAACTCGCTGCCATCCTTGAGGGTGCGGACCGCTCGCCTGCAACTCTGCAAGTACTCTTTACCTGAGTCGGTTAGAACCATACCTCTGGGGCTACGGTTTACAAGCATCACATCGAGATGCTTCTCAAGGCGAGTCAGCGCCCGGCTGACGGTTGACGTCGGAAGACTGAGTTCCTGGGCCGCAGCCGTCAATGTTCCCGCGTGGCCGACCGTGACAAAGATTCGGACATCGTTCAGATCCGGCATCTCCATAAAGCCTCCTGTTACGACACGTTCCGCCTCCACGCAAATGGCGGTCCCCCTGATTTTCATCATAGGCGTTGCACGCTCGCAACACAGGTTGTTTATCTGCTCGAGTCGAGAGCGACCGGATGGGCGTCTCATAGTGTATGCACTGCTGAGTTGCGAAATAGCTTGACAAGCAAAAATGGGACAGAGTTTAGAAGCAGCCTGAAATGTTCAGCTCCTGGCCCACATGCATCGCCTGCAGAGGTGTGCCATTGCATGTGTTCCTTCAAGCCCTAGCCGGGCCGCTGTCCCTCAGATCCAAGGAGAATCGTCATGTCCAATTCCACTCAGATCGCTGCACCTCTATACCATGTCCAGACCACCGCAGCCGAGCTGCGCGATGGTTTTCCCTATTTCTCGTACCATGAGTTTGTCTCTAAACTGCCGAGAGCGTGCAGCGGATGGTAGGCACGGTGTACGCCATGCTCACCAGCGGAGGGGGTTCCAAGCTGGTGAATCAAGCATTTGCTACCAATGCTACAAATCGCCTCTTCAGACCGCCTGTGAGTTGTTGATTTGATGGTGGGCACAGCAGGATTCGAACCTACGACTTCCACCGTGTGAAGGTGGCACTCTACCGCTGAGTTATGCGCCCGCGTTTTGAAGGCCTGCGATGAGAAGAATATCACGAGGACAGCTGTACAGCGGCCCGGTTTGCTTGCGCCTTGCCGCTGTTCCGGGCTTCGTCATTGTGACGGCTACGGTTCCCTGCCCTACTGCGCTATGCTGCCGTTGGTAAATCCGACTAACATCATGGCATGGAGCGGAAGGATCATCAACCAGAAAAGCCGCGGCATCAGTTGAGTACGCCCGTGGCTCACGATCCAGACCCTCCTGAGCGTGCCACAGAGCGGGGAGTGTCTGAGGAACCGGACAATCCAGACCTCGAAATGCCGCCTCTGTCGCAACATTCCTCCGAGAACAGTGTCGAAGATGACATGGGTACGCTGGCGCTCTATCCAGATTTCTCGGCGGATGCGAACAGATCTTCCGCCGTGGATGTAATTGCTGATCCACAAACTGGCACGGCCAAACCTGCAGAGACAGGCGATGCCGAGATCATGCTTCGCCTGAAGGCAGGCGAGCTGGAGTGCTTTGACTACCTGATGAACAAGTACCGCCGGCAGATTGTGCACTTTATGTTCCGCATGGTGCACAACCAGGCAGTCGCTGAAGAGATGGCGCAAGAGGTTTTCCTGCGGGTTTACCGGTCGCGTGAAACCTACCGGGCGGAAGCACGTTTCAGTACTTGGCTTTACCGCATTGCGACAAACCTGGCAGTGAACCAAGCCCGCGACACAAAGAATGAGCGGCTCGCCCCAAAGTTGCAATTGGATGAACCTGATCCCGAGACGGGCAGCCTGCATGATGTAGCGGACACAACACCCACGGTGGAGGCAGTTATACTGCGGCGTGAGCGTATGAGCGCCATTAAGCAGCACGTCATGGCACTGCCGGAGCGACAACGTGTGGCAGTGCTGATGCACAAGTACCAGGACATGGACTACAAGGCTATTGGCGCGGTGCTCAAGCTGAGTGAATCTGCCACGAAGAGCCTGCTGTTCCGCGCCTACCAGACGCTGCGCGAGCGACTGAAGGAATTTGTTTAGGCAACAAGGAAGGTTAGTTATGTTCCCTTTTTCCAAGAAGACGACCGAGGTCACCGACGAGCAGGCGATGCAGCAGATGATGTTGTTATTGGAAGACTGGAAAGCGCCAGAACTGTCGCCCTGGTTTGATGCGCGCATGATGGCCCGCTTCCGTGAGGAACAGACACGCGCTCCCCAGGGACTGTTTGTCCGGCTTCGTGACCAGTGGTTGTTCAGCCGACAGGTCACGATGAAGCCGCTCATGGCAGGAGCCATGGCGGTTTTAGTGATGACCGGGGGTGGAAGCTACTGGCAGGCGGCGCATCTACGTGCGACACAGCCAGCAACTGTCTCAGCAACCGTGCAGGATTTGCAGGTACTGGATAACAACGATCAGACGCTGCAGCAGATAGATCAATTACTGGACGATGACGATGACACAACACCTCAGAGCTAATCGCGCGTGCGGCCTACGTGCGGTTATGCTTTGAGCACAAACTTCTGCTGAACTTGTTCTGTTTGGTCTGTAGATCTCCCTCTGCCATGAAGATGCTTACCACAATTCGCAGCTTCGGTCCGCGCTTAGGTGCACTCTTCCTGTTCGCGTCTTTGCTTAATACTTATGCATTCGAACGTCCGGCACAGGGTGGCAATCACCCGGCACCGGTGGTGCGAATGCCTCCGAACTCAGGCCCGCAGAACCCGTCGGAACCGAATGTAAGACCCCTAGGACCACCTCGTGGTGCCCACCTGGGCCAGTGGATACAGCAGCACGGTAGTCTGTCGCCGCAACAGCAACAGCATGCGCTTGAGAATGAACCCGGCTTTAACCAACTGCCCGCACAGACGCAGCAGCGCATGATGCAGCGGCTAAATCGCCTTAATAGCATGCCCGAGCAACAGCGTGAGCGCGTTATTTCACGGACAGAGGCCATGGAGCGCATGACGCCACAGCAGCGCGGGAACGTGCGAAGTGCCATGGGGCAGTTAGGAGCGCTGCCGCAGGACCGTCGCCGCGCAGTCTCCCGTTCTTTCCGCGAATTGCGTGCCATGCCGCCGCAGGAGAGAGACTCCCTGCTTGTTTCACCCGAATACCGGCAGCAATTTTCTAATGAGGAACGTAATACCCTCGTCAATCTTCTCTCCGTCAGTCCTCTGCTGCCAGAAAGCCGCTAAGCGGCTTGACCGCCGGTCAGTCAGTCGATAGAGTTTTCATGTGAACTCCTCTGTCAGCACCTGTTGTTGCCGCCGCCTGTCCCACGCGTGCACCCGGTCTGACATTTCCTAGATGCAACCGTGCCACGCGAATCGCTTCGCATGGCCATATCCTGCATTCACTTAGGCATGACCTGCGAATCGACGCCCCATGAATTTTTAGCGTTTCTGTTCGAGAAGGTTGCCATGACCATCAGAAAGTCTCTCACCGCCCTGACTGCTTTGCTGCTTCTTTGCAGCGCGGGTGCCGACGCACAGCGGCTTGCTCGCCACTGGATTGGTACTGCCACCATTTTGAACAATGACACCTCGTCCGCGGCAAAGGTAACCGCGACCGTTCCCGTGGAACTGGACCTCTCCGCTCCTGCCGGGAATGGCAGCATAACCGGCACATTCCTCAATGGGGCGGAGCGATCTTCATCCAGCGACGGTACCCTGAACGGATCGCACCTTGTGCTGCACTTTCACTCGTTTGCACGCACCCTGGAGGGCGACATCCAAGGCAATACGCTTCAGGCGACCTTCCGGGGAGCTCGTATAAAGACTTGGCCGTTGACCTTGCACACCGATCAGGACGGTAAGCCAAGGACCAGCTTTGCCGCAGCAAAATCCCTCGCAACGGGCGGAACAATCAACGGTGACTGGGAAATTGCTGGCAAATCGTCCAAAGGTGAATTCGCCTGGACCATGCAGGTTTCTCCCTTTGCCGGTAATGGGGAAGTTCGCGCCGTTATCCAGCATGTGGATGGTGACAGCGGCGGCCTTTACGGCCGGTTCGATGAGGCCGCGGGTGAGTACCGCGTCAGCCGCTTTGCTGACTCTGGCGCTACGATCTACGCGCTGAAGCCGAACTCTGACGGCACCCTGCAGGTAACAAACCTCCGTGATCCAGCGGAATCAAACGTGGCTCGCCGGCCGGCAGATGCCCGCAAAGCTCAATTGGCACCGCCTACTGCCAGTACCGAGCAGACGTCGGTCAAAGATCCAGCCGAGCCCCTGCGGTTCTCCGGCCCAAATCTCGCGGGTACAACCATCAGCAACACAGACGATCAGTTCCGCGGCAAGGTGGTCATCGTCGCTATTGGTGGCAGTTGGTGCCCTAACTGCCACGACGAAGCACCCTTCCTGGTCACGCTTTATAACAAGTACCATCAGCGTGGCCTTGAAGTAGTGGATTTGTCGTTTGAAGAGGACGATCAGCTAAAGAACCCGGAGCGTCTGCGCGCCTTTGTGACGAAGTACCGGATTCCCTACCCGGTCCTGTTGATGGGCACACCTGATGATCTAAATGAGCGCCTGCCGCAGGGCAAGAACCTGAATAGCTGGCCGACTTCGTTCTTCGTCGGTCGTGATGGTCTGGTGAAGGAGATTCATGCGGGCTTCTCAGGACCAGCAACCGGCGAAGCAAACGTCCGCCTTCAAGCTGAAATCACAGCGCTGGTCGAGAAGCTGCTGAAGCAGACCAACATAGCTTCAAGATGATTTTGCAGCTATGGACGTTCGCGCGTGAAGAGGCGCTGCAGCACCGCCAGGGTGTGCGCGTCGCCTTCATGTGCGCTCTGACGCAACCCTGTCAGCGGCGCGTGAAGGAACTTGTTCATTAGCGACTTTGTCAAAGCTTCGACGGCCTCATGCTGCTGCGGTGTCAGGTCGGCAAGGCGGCTTCGAGAGCGGTCCAATTCCGCAAGCCGTAACTGCTCCGTGTGTTGCTGCATCGACAGAATGCCGGGTACCGCGTCCAGCGATTGCATGCGTTGCTGAAAGCGGTCGACCTCGGCCGAAACGATTCGCTCGGCCGAGGCTGCCTCTTCGGTGCGCGCGGACATATTCTTTGCCGCAACCTGCTGCAGGTCGTCGATGGAATAAACGAATGCTCCATCGACACGGTTAACCGCAGGGTCGACATCACGCGGCACAGCGATGTCAATGAAGAAAACCGGTCTTCCACGACGTTTATTCAGGATTACCTGCGCCTTAGCGACATCGAAAAGGTGTTCTCGCGCGCCTGTGCTGGTGACCACAATGTCAGCCTTTGGTGCGTGCTGCTGTAAGTCTGCGAATGGCACCGCGAGCCCGTGAAACTGTTCCGCCAGGCGCTGTGCGCGTTCCGGCGTGCGATTTGCCACCAGCAGCGAGCTTGCGCCCTGTGCCATCAGGTGGCGGGCAGCCAATTCACTCATCTTGCCCGCGCCCACCAGCAGCACCTGCTTGCCCTTCAATGAACCGAAGATCTGCTTGGCAAGATCTGCGGCAACCGACGCTATAGAGACTGTTGACGAACCGATTTCCGTCTCTGTCCTTACCTTTTTCGCAACGCTGAAGGCCGACTGCAGCAGCCGCTCCAGTGTGGTGGAAACGCCGCCCACTTCACGCGCAACCGTATAACTTTCCTTCACCTGTCCCAGGATCTGAGGCTCGCCTACCACCATGCTGTCGAGTGATGAAGCGACCCGGAACAGGTGCCTGACCGCGTCCTTTCCGCAGAACTCGTATAAATGAGGATTCAGCGTTTCTGCGGGTACGGCGAAGTAGTCTGAAAGAAAGCGGCGCAGATCGCTTGCACTCTCATGCTCTGTCAGCAGTTCGACCCGATTGCACGTCGACAAGATTAAGCCTTCATGCACGCCGGGGTGGTGCACCAGTGAGCGTGTCGCTGCTGCCAGCCCACCCTGCGGAATGGCAAGCCGCTCCCGAACGTCAATGGGCGCACTGTTATGGTTGACGCCTAACAGGGACAGGCTCAAGGTCGCCCCGCAAACTGGTGCACCGATGAGATCTGGTCCGCGGACCAGACAGCCAGCATGATAAAGAAGACAAACGATGACAGCCATACGGCGCGCCTGCCTCGCAGCCCGCTGGAGCGGCGGATCGCAATCATAGCCACATACGCCACCCACATGGCGAACGACAGCAGTACCTTGGGGTCGCGGAAGTAGGATGCACCATACGTTGCCTGTGCCAGTGCGGAACCGATCAGGAGGCCGGCCGTCATGCAGGGCAGGCCGATCAAGAGCGACTTCAAGGCAATTTGATCGGTAGTTTCCAGCGGCGGCAGCATTGACAGGATGCCGACAGAGGTACGCGACTTTAGTCGATTCTCCTGCAAGAGATACAGCACGCTGGCCAGCACGCTAACGCACAGCGCGGCATAGGCTGCAAGCAGAAGTCCGATGTGCAGCCAAAGCCATGCCGAGTGCAGCAGGGGCTCGTCCAACTGGCGCTGGCCCGGTGCAAACGCTGGCATAAGGCCCAGCAGGAAAACAGCAGGCAGCAGCACTATTCCCACGGTAAGCGTCCGGTACCACGCATACACGGCCAGAAACGCTGAGGCCAGCAGAAGACCGAGCACCGCCTGTATCTCGCTTGCGCTGACCGGCAGAAAGTGGTGCGCCGCATTCAACATCTCTGCCACGGAAACAAAGTGGAACAGCAGCGCGGCTACAGCAGCCGGTATGGCAAGCAGCCGCCATCGTGGCCGGTCATACAGCACGGAAGGCAGCACTGCCAGCGAGGCCACGCCGTACAGGATCACCGCGACTTTGAGCCAGAAAATAGACATTGCCGGTTGGCTTGCAGGCACACACAGGGCATGTATCGCTACAACTACCAAGTATACGATTCCGCTCAGGTTCTCCCGGCTCCTGTCAGCGTTCGCGCAGCGGAAAAGCTAAACGATTCCGTCCAGCAGAGTCGAAAATTGAACAGGGCAAGCGATATCTTTCGCCCCGCCTGCATCCCACGCAATGACCGGGTTCACAGGCCCAGGCTAAGGAGAACTGACATGGCATTCGATTTCGAAGGCGACAAGCGCGTACACGCAGGCGAGGCAAGGGAAGGGGCCACAACGGCCTACATCGAAAGCTATACCTCCAAGGTACCCAGCGGCATCTTCCTTGCTGCCGCAATTGCATCCATCACAGCTTCGCTGGTCTTCAAAGCGACCAAGAAAGATCACGCTGCGCTGTTCGTGGGCCAATGGGTTGCGCCATTCCTCATCCTGGGCCTCTACAACAAGATGATCAAGCAGCACGGATCGGACGCGGAAACCCGCGTCTGACACTGCGGTAAGAGCCTGCACTCTGATTCATGCCGCAAGCTGCATGACGCCAGCACACCCTGACCCGGTATGCTGGCGTTACTGTTCATGGTCGAGGAAAACGAAAAAACGGAACCGCAGAACTCCGCAACCTTGGCTCCTGCGGCCCTGTCGCCGATGATGCGTCAGTTCGCTGCCGCCAAGGCCGCCCATCCCGATGCCTTGCTGTTTTTCCGCATGGGTGATTTCTATGAATTGTTCTTTGACGATGCCGTGGTGGCTTCCCGTGAACTGCAACTTACCCTGACCGCGCGCGACCGGGAGCGCGCCGTGCCTATGTGCGGCGTTCCGTACCACGCAGCCGAAGGCTACCTGCAGAAACTGCTGCGCCGCGGTTTCCGCATAGCCATCTGCGAACAGATGGAAGACCCCAAACTAACCAAAAACATCGTCCGGCGCGAGGTAACGCGCGTGCTGACGCCGGGCACGGCGCTTGACCCGAACGCCGGCCCAGGTGAGAACACCTTTCTCGCCGCACTTGCCGTGACGCCCGACCGCAAGGCTGCGGGTGTTGCCTTGCTGGATCTGTCAACGGGTGAGTTCCGGACGACAGAGTTTCGCGGCGCAAACGCTGTGCAGGATGCCACCGGGGAGATTACCCGCAACCGCCCGCGTGAAGTGCTGTTGCCGGGCGGCCTGCATCTTGGCAGCTCACAGGTCGAACTCGACGGTAGTGAACCCGGTGACGATCTGCTGAGCTCCATCCGCACACGTACGCCGGTAGATGACTGGGCTTTTGCACCCGACTATGCCATGCCGCTGCTGCAGAATCATTTTCGCGCGCACTCGCTGGACGGTTTTGGCCTGACCACTCGGGTAGCCGCAGCAAGCGCCGCCGGTGCCCTGCTGCACTATCTGCGAGCTACCAAGCACAACGATCTGGAACATCTGGACGTGCCGCGCTTCTACGAGCGGTCAACCTGCCTTGAGCTGGACGCCGTAAGCGTGCGCAATCTGGAGCTGGTGGAGCCGCTCTTCTCCGGCGAAAGTCAGCAGACCACGCTTTGCTATGCAATGGATGCGTGCCGCACCCCCATGGGCAAGCGCCTGCTGCGTGCCGTTTTGCTGCGCCCCTCTGTCAATGTCTACGAAATTGCTGAGCGCCACGACGCAGTGGCTGAAGCCGTCGCATCACTGACGACGCGCGAACGTCTGCGCCGCTCATTGGAAGGTGTGCTTGATCTGGAGCGCCTGCTTGCTCGACTGGCCCTCGATTCTGCCGGCCCACGTGAAGTCGTGGCGCTGGGCCGGACACTCGGGGCGTTGCCTCCGGTGCGGGAGGTGCTGATGGAGTTGCAGAGGGGGCGCTGGGCAGCATTGCAGCAGGGCTTTGATGTGCTTCCTGACGTCTGCTCCCGGATCGCGGCGATCATCGTGGAAGAGCCGCCATTGCGGCTCGGCGAGGGAGATGCCATCGCTGAAGGTGTAGACGCGGAACTCGACGAGTTGCGTGGTCTTAGCCGCAGCGGGCGCGCCTCCATCGCCGCCATTGAAGAGCGCGAGCGCACCCGCACAGGCATCGGCAGCTTGAAGGTCCGCTTCAACAGTGTCTTCGGCTACTACCTTGAAATTACCCGGGCCAACCTGGCGAACGTGCCAGCCGATTACGAACGCAAACAGACGCTGGTCAACGCCGAACGCTTCACCACGCCGGAACTGAAGGATTACGAACGCAAAATCCTTACTGCGCAGGAACGCGTCGGGGAGATCGAACGCCGCATCTTCGCCGACCTTCGGCGTGAGGTTTTGCTGGCAGCAACCCGCGTGCGCGACACGGCGCGGCGACTTGCGGAGATCGACCTGCTCGCGAACTTTGCTCACCTCGCTGCACTGCGCGGTTGGACCCGCCCCGAGATCTCTGCTTCCGGTTCAGTGCTTGAGTTTGCCGAGGCGCGGCACCCCGTAGTCGAACTCCGCCTGGAAGAAGGAGGTGGCGGCCGCTTCGTTCCAAACGCCGGCTTTCTGGACGGCAACCTGGGGCCTTCGCTCGCACTGATTACCGGGCCCAACATGGGCGGGAAATCAACCTATCTGCGCATGGCCGCGCTGCTGGTGATCCTTGCGCAAAGCGGGTCTTTCGTGCCTGCCGTAAGCATGAAGCTGGGACTTGCCGATCGCATCTTTACACGCATTGGAGCAAGCGATAACGTCGCGCGGGGACGCTCTACCTTCATGGTCGAGATGACGGAGACCGCCGCCATCCTGAATGCGGCCACGGCAAAGTCGCTCGTGCTGCTGGATGAAATGGGCCGTGGAACTGCGACCTACGACGGCCTGTCACTGGCCTGGGCAGCGGTGGAACATCTGCACGACCGCGTTGGCGCACGCACGCTGTTTGCGACGCATTACCACGAATTGACGCTTTTGGAACAAAAGCTGCCACGACTGAAAAACCTGCGTGTAGCATGCCGCGAGAGCGGCAACGGCATCGTCTTTTTGCACCAGGTGGAAAGCGGCGCAGCGGACCGCAGCTACGGTATCGAGGTCGCTCGGCTGGCCGGCCTGCCGCGCGAAGTGATTGCGCGTGCACGCGCTGTTCTCAAAATGCATGAGAAGGCTGAAAGTGCCTCAACCGCCGCCGCAACACAGATTGCAACCACGCCGCTGCAGATGACCATCTTTACACCCCTATCGCAGCGCGTCGTGGATCGCGTTCGAGCGCTGGACGTCGACCGGATGACTCCCATGGAAGCCCTACAACTGCTGGCAGAACTCAAACGGGAGATCGCCGAATGAACCCGCCTCAGCAAACGCCCAGGTCGATGATTGTTGCCGGGGTGATGAGCGGCACCTCTGCCGACGGCGCAGACGTGGCGCTGGTCCGCATCAAGCCTGCATCCAGACGAGCCATCGATGCCGCTGCTACGCACAAGACGCGCAGCCGCTCTGCATCGGCGGCCATGAAGGGCATGGCCCCTCCAAGCGTCAGGTTAATGGGCCACGTGGCATTCCCGTTCTCGCGAGCCATGCGCCAGGCGGTGCTGGAAGCCATGGACGCTCCAAGCATCAGCACGGCAGCTCTTGCCCGGTTGCACTGGCGGCTGGGTCAGTTCTACGGTGATGCCGTAGCGCGAGCACAGGAGAAGCTCGGCGTGAGAGCCACACTTGCCGGCGTTCACGGTCAGACCATCTTTCACCAGGGCGCGCCAACTAGGTTTTTAGGAGAAATGCTGCGTTGTACGTGGCAGATCGGCGAAGCGAGTGAGACCGCAAGACGCGCGGCCATGCCGGTAATCCACGACTTTCGCCCGGCAGATATGGTTGCTGGTGGTCAGGGCGCGCCTTTGGTGCCAATTTTTGACCGTATGTTCTTCGGCCACGGGAGCCGTAATCGCGTGCTGCAGAACCTTGGCGGCATTGCAAATATGTCGGCCCTTCCAGCAGCATCGAATGAGTTACTTGCTTTTGATTCAGGACCTGCTTCGGTCGTGATCGACACCTGCATGCAGACGCTGTTCGGCAGGCGCTATGACAAAGATGGCGCTGTCGCCAGGCACGGCAAAGTCCTGCAAAAAGTCGTGGATGCCGAACTAAGGCGGTCGTACTTTTCCTCAACACCGCCGAAGAGCTGTGGACGCGAACAGTTTGGTGGAGCCTACGTAACGCGCTTTATAGTCGATTGCAGAAAGGCCGGCGCGAAGGATGCCGATGTGATCGCAACCGCAACCGCGCTCACAGCGCAAAGCATTCTTAATGCGTATCGCAGCTTCATCTGGCCCTTCCTTGGCCAGCGCGCACCATTGGCAGACGCAACGGATTACATCGTAGCGGGTGGTGGCGCAAAGAATCAGACATTGATGGGCATGTTGCATGCAGGGCTGCAGCCGCTCGGTGTCCACGTAAGTACGAGCGACAAACATGGTGTCCCTGCCCAGGCAAAGGAAGCCATGGCCTTCGCACTGCTGGCGTGGCTGCGATGGCATGGTCTGCATGGCAACGTACCCTCGGCCACTGGCGCCGCCCAGGCCGTTCTCCTGGGCAAGGTAACGCTGCCGTGAAGCTCTGTTACGCAGGCGCTTTACTCGCGGGTTCGCTGGCACTGAGTGCCTGCCATGAGCGGCCAGATGCTCGCACTGTCGTCATTGACATTGAAAGCTCACCAACCAACCTGGACGTACGCATCGGCTCCGACGCGCAGTCCGAGCATATCGGCGCGCTAATCTTCGATTCCATTGTGCGCAAGGACGAGCACTACAACCTGCAGCCAGCCATCGCCACAGCATGGGCATGGACCGATCCACTGACCCTGGTCCTGCACGTTCGGGAAGGAGTTCACTTCCACGACGGCAAGCTGCTGGATGCGGAAGATGTTGCCTGGTCCATTGACAGCATGCACAACGGCTCGATTACCACTGCCAAGAGCGGTAATTTTTCAAGCGTCGATCACGTCGAAGTATCCGATCCGCGTACCTGCATCGTTCACTTGAAGCGGCCCGACGCCAGCCTCCTGTTCAACATGAGCGATGAGTTGAGTGCTGTCGTAGAAAAAGCCGCGGGAAAGCAAATGGGCGAGCATCCTGTCGGGTCAGGCCCGTTCCGGTTTGTGCGGGAAACGCAGGATCAGGAGGTTGTGCTGGAACGAAGCCCAGACTACTGGGGTGGTGCGCCCTCCATTCAGCAACTTCGCTTCGCCATTGTGCCTGACGCTATCACGCGCGCTCTTGAGTTACAGAAGGGTTCTGCGGACGTCGCATCGAATGCCCTCACGGGTGACATGGTTGCAACGATGCAGACTGATCCGGAACTCGTGGTCGAGACCAAGCCTGGCTCCATTACCAATTACATGACCTTCAACACGGCAGATCCAATGCTGCACGACCCTCGTGTCAGGCAGGCGTTCGCCTATGCCATGGACCGCCCGGTTATCGTGAAAGCCCTGCTGCATGGCCAGGCAGAGATCGTCGACACACTGCTCCCGCCGGGGCACTGGGCGGCACCGTTACAGCAAGAATCACTCACTCGCTACACACATGATGTAGCACGTGCTAAGTCACTGCTCGATGCCGCGGGTTATCATGCCGGGCCTGACGGCGTTCGCATCCGGCTTACTTTGAAAAGTTCCACAGACGATACCATGCGACTTGTCGCGGCAGTAGTTCAGCAGCAGGTCCGTGAAGCAGGTATCGACCTGCAACTGCGGCAGAACGAGTTTGGCACCTTCTATTCTGACGTGACAAAAGGCGCGTTTCAGATTTACATCCTGCGATGGGTCGGCTCTAACGAAGACCCTGACATCTTCCGTTATGCTTACAGTTCCACCATGATGCCACCAAGAGGGAGCAATCGCGGACACTACAGCAACCCTGCAGCTGACAAGCTGATTACTGTTGGAGCAGGTGAAATTGATCAGGCGAAGAGAAGAGCTACGTACCTGGATTTGCAAAGACTACTTGCGAAAGAGGAACCAACGCTTGTGCTTTGGTCACCAGATAATGTCGTGGTTCACAGCAGGCGACTGCATGGTGTCTCGCCTTCATCCGCAGGCAGCTTCAAGTGGTTACGGACAGCTACTGTACAGTAGCTGTCCAAAGGTTTAGTGATTGGTTGAGGCTAAGGTTTCTCCCGGGAACTGTTCAGGGCACTTACTGGCACGTTTACAGGTTCAATTCACCTAGCTTGATAGAAGTTAGCAGGCAAGGTCATCAGCACTCATGGTGTAATCCTTGTGAGATCTGACGACCGCACATGAGTCATATTCCGGTATACCGTGCAGCTGCGACTTGGAGTTCATCTCGCTGTGCTTCTATTTGACTTCCAACGAAGCGAACTTTAGACTTGACAAGTTGATTGAGACGTTCGTCTCTCAGCGAACACGACAGCAATCTGTCCTGTTGCCTCCTCGTTCAATGGTAGGACAGTCGGCTCTGAACCGATCAATCGGGGTTCGAATCCCTGGGAGGCAACCAACTCAGCTGCTTTGAGCGGTCTATTCTTCACGAAGCACTTCCAGCGGCTTCTGACCGAGAACTCGAAAGCTGGCGAGCCAACCCGTAAGAACCGTCAGTGCAGCCACTCCGACGAGCGCCAGAAGGTTTGCTAGCCGCATGAAGTGGTAGGCAAGGTCCAAACGCTGGAGCACAACCCGCGTGGTGATATTCGCAAACAGGAGGCCTACCAACCCTGCTACAAGGCCAAGCGTTGCAAACTCAATCGAAAAGATTGTGGCGATGCGCGAGCGTGTTGCTCCCAATGTTTTGAGCACCACGACTTCACGGATGCGGCGGTAACGTGTCCCGGCGATGGCACTGGCAAGTATTACCAGGCCAGCAAAAATGGAAAATCCGGCCAGGAACTGCACCACGAGTGACACCTGCAGCAGAACCCCACGTAATGTTTCCAGAGCCTGGGCGACGTTGATCACAGTGACTGTGGGGTACTTCGTGTAGAGAGCGCGCTGCAGTTCTCCCACGTGCTCAGGGTCAGCGTGAACACCGCCATACCAGACCGTCGGCAACTGCGCGAGCGTCGCCTTTGGCAGCAGGAATTCAGCACGTGAGGCAGCATGCTGCCCATCCGAACGGATGATGGCAGACACTTCCGCATCCACAGGATGATCAGGATCGCCGGCTGCGGAGAAGACAATGTGTGAACCCGTATGAACGTGCAAACGCTCGGCCATGCGTTGACCGATGGCAACCTGCGCGTGGCTCTCGCCCGGTCTCCAGAAGTGTCCTTGCAACACCTTTGTTCCCGGCGGCAACTCTTCCGTCCAAGTCAGCGAGATGGACTGCAGCATACGCTGTGGGAAATTCTGCAATTTGAGTTCGGCGGTTGGCACACCGTCGACACGCAGTATGCGGGATGCAATTACCGGCAACATTTCCGGCGTGCCCCGTACTGCACTCTGCGTCTTCAGCAGTGCGCGGACACCTTCTATTTCCGTCGGAGCAATGTCAATCAGGAATACGTTTGGCAGGGTTGGCTGAGTGGATAGCTTCAACTCGCTGATCAGTGCATGACTCAGTAGAAAAATGCTGGCAATCTGCATAACGCCGAGGCCCACCGCAGCCAGCAGTGCAGCAGAAGGATTGCCGGGGCGGTAAAGGTTTGCAAGTCCATGACGGACCACTGGCGTCAGCGAAGCACGCGTCCCGTGGAGAAATGCCCTCAACGCCGCCAGCACACCTAGTGACGTGAGCAACAAGACCAGCAGTACACCCGCAAGGCCGAGCGTAAAGATGCGACCCACTTCTTTCGAATCCGACAGTGTTGTAGCGATCAGCGTAATACCGCACAGGATGATGAGAGCCGCGATGATCTGTGCGCCAGATCGCTTCAGCTTGCCCAACCATCCACCGGATGTGCTCCCGGCCTCGCTATCATCCACGCCGCGCCGCAGGATCAGGATGGGCCGCACGTTGCGAATGTCCAAAAGCGGCGGCATGGTGAAAAGCAGGGTCGTCAGCAAGCCTGTAGCAAGTCCCGCAAAGATGGCGGACGCGGCAATATGCAACTCTGGCGCGATGCCCAGCAACTTTGCCAGCAAGAGCGGCAGAACCAGCTGCACGCCAACACCAAGTGCCACACCCAGCAAGCCGCCCAGCAGCCCGAGCAGCAAGGTCTGCAAAAGATAAATCCGCAGGATGTGCGACGAACGGGCTCCCAGCGACTTCATGATGGCAATGGAGTCCAGCCGCTGCAGTAAATGCGTTCGCATAGCCATGGCAACGCCTACCGCGCCCAGCACGAGCGCTACGAGAGAGACCAGCGAAAGTACACCCGTTGCGCGGTCCAGCGCCATGGTGATCGCAGGATTCGTCTCACGGTAGTCGGTCACCTGCGCCTCAGGCAGTACGGATTCAAGCTGCGCCTTTAATGCAGCGACAGCCCGGTCGTCACGCTGCGGCAGCTTGAACAGGAAACGCTGACCCGCGCGCGAGCCGGGTGCGAGCAGATGCGTTGCCTCAAGCTGGTCCTGCGTCATCAGAATGCGCGGACCTGCGGCAAACGATCCGGAGAGCCGGTCTGGTTCGCTGAGTGCAACCGATGAGATCCGTAACACCGCGTCACCAAGCTGGATGCGATCACCCACATGCAGTTGCAATCGGATGAGCAGGTCTTCCCCCACAGCTACACGGTCTCCACTCACTGCCTGAAGCAGCGGCATCTTTGGTCGTAGATCGACCGTGCCGTAATACGGGTACTGCATGGGATCGACCGCTTTGATTGCTACCAGCAGCGGGTCAAGCGAGTTATACGCCGTAGCCATGCCGGCCATTTCAGTGACCGGTGTCATGCGCATGCCACCCGACGAAAGCGCCTGCAATTTCTCCATCTGCCGGTTGTCCGGCTGCTGAAACATGCGTGCGGCCAGATCGGCTGCAAGGATCGAGCGCGCACGCACCAGCAGTGTCTGCCGAAACGCTGATGAGAAACCGCGCACGCCGGTCAGTGCAGCAACACCAATCGCAACAGACAGGATGACGAAGAAGAATTTGCCGCGCGACGAACGCAGTTCACGCGAAGCGATGCGCGCTGCAGTGGCCCATGAGAGTGCCGCCATGCGCTAGACCGGCTCCACTTGCGATTGCTGAAGCACGTCGGAAATGACTTCGCCATCTCGCATGGTGAGGATGCGCCCCGCATGTGCAGCCACTGCGGGATCATGCGTCACCAGCACCAGCGTGGTTCCCTCGCGGCGGTTCAGGTCCAGCAGCAGTTCCATCACCTGCTCGCCGTTGCGCGTGTCCAGGTTGCCGGTCGGCTCATCTGCCAGAACGATTGGGGGCCGCAGAATGAAGGCGCGCGCCAGTGCCACGCGTTGCTGTTCCCCGCCGGATAGCTGCACGGGATAGTGGTCCGCGCGTTCTGCGAGGCCAACCGCATGGAGCAGGTCCTTCGCACGCTGCACCCCGACTTTCTGTTCGCTTGCGGGTGCGTTCAACTCGTGCGGCAGCAGAACATTTTCCAGCGCGGTCAGTGTGGGAATCAGCTGGTAGCTCTGAAATACAAAACCGATCAGCTTGCCGCGCACCTCCGCCAGCCTGTCTTCCGGCAGGTAGCTGATGGCTGTGTTCTGCAGCGTCACATCGCCTGATGTTGGCGTGTCGAGACCAGCCAGCAAACCCAGCAGCGTGCTCTTGCCCGAGCCGGAGGATCCTACAATGGCGACGAACTCACCAGCCCGTACATCAAATGAAATGCCACGCAGGATGTCGACCGTACGGGCACCGTTCCGGATCGACTTCGTCAAACCAGCAACGCGTATCCCTGGATTGTCTTGCTTTACATTGGACGTGCCCGGGATGCCGGAACTCAAATTGCGCTCACTTTCCAGGCGTTACAAAGAAGATGGGACATGCATGTCGGATAGAAAAGACAGGCTTTCAACAGACAGGATGATGATACCGCGTTGGGCAGGTACCCTCGCTGCCCCGCTGGCGCTATTGGCAGCGACAGCACTCACAGGCTGCAACACCACGCGTGACGATATGAACACAGGTACTGAAAACGAGGGAATGGCAAGAATGGCGATCCGCCTGGAGCACGCAGGCGGTGACAGTAATCGGTCAACGGAAGCGGAAGACACACGCCCCATCATCGTCTGCTTTGGTGACAGCCTCACAGCCGGCTACGGCGTCGATGAAGACAGCAGCTACCCAGCCAATCTTCAGCGTGATTTGGATACGGCAGGCTACCACTATCGCGTCGTCAACCTGGGCATCAGCGGTGAAACGACCAAGGATGGCCTGGCCCGGACCGACCGTGGGCTTGCGTTGAAACCGGCGATCGTCGTGGTCGAGTTTGGTGGCAACGACGGCCTGCGCGGCGTACCGGTCGCAAGCTCTCGCGCAAACCTGGATGCCATTCTGAACCGGCTGAAACACAGCGACACGCACGTCGTCATGGCCGGCATTACGCTGCCGCCACAGTACAGCGCGCCCTACATCCGCCAGTTCAACGAGACCTACACGGTGCTGGCAAAGAAGTACACCGTGCCGCTGCTGCCCTTTATGCTGAAGGACGTCTACGGCGTACCCGGCAGCATTCAGCAGGATGGCATCCACCCCACCGCGCAGGGCTGCAGCCAGGTCGCGAAAAATGTCATGGCCCTCATCCGGCCGCTGCTGAAGAAATAGGAGCGGTCGAGAGCATCAAAGGCGACATCCTGTGTAAGCCAGCAAATACTGGCGTGCGCTGGCTGCCAGCACTTCGGGGTACGCCTCCGTCCTTTCTCATCAGGACGCACAAGAAGATGCAACTTCTTATAGGTCAAGTTCACTGGAAGCTACTATCTTTCGCTTGAGGGAACCCGACAGAGTGGACCTACGAATTCTCACCAGAAGGCTGATCCGACTGACAATCATCGGTGCGGCTGCCCTTGCACAGTCGGGCTTAATGGCACAGGCGACTCCGGTGGCACTGCAAGCGCCTCTTCAGCCGGCGTTTGAGATCGTATCCATCCATTTAGTGAAACAGGATGACATACGCCCAGAGCATATCGACAATCCGTTCCGACGTGGATATCTCAAGGCTTCTAATGTGAACCTGAAATCCTTGATGGAGATCGCCTATGACATTCCGGACCTTCGAATGTTGGGTGGGCCAACCTGGCTCACGTCAGAGAGGTTCTCTCTCGAAGCCAGGGCTGATCTCAGAGTCGACGAGCAGCTCGCAACCGTTCCCATTGAACAGGCGAAGCTAGTGAAACAGAAGATGATTGCTGCGCTGCTCGTCGAACGATTTGCACTCGCGGTGCACACCGATAAGAAAGAGATGTCCGTATACGCGATGGTTGTCGGCAAAGGGGGTCCGCAGCTCGCAGGCACCCGGCACGGCGACGATTCACAATCTGCAGGTGACCAGGTCATTGATGTTCGCCAAGGTAGCAACTCGCTTCAGGTTTTAGCGTATGAGCTGTCGTGGCGCGTTGGACGCCCTGTCCTTGACAGGACCGGACTGCAGAATACGCAGGCGCTCAAGCTGAGATGGCGAGGTGATGAAGGAGCATCAGAGGATTCGAGAGCGCCTTCGCTCTTCACAGCCATTCAGGAGCAACTTGGATTGAAGCTTGATCCAACGAAGGGCTTTGTGACAGTTCTGTTTATCGATCACGCAGAGAAGCCCATCCAAAATTAGTTTCTCTGACCGGACATCAATCCTTCAAGTAAATCGAAGGCAGGCTGGTGAGTGGAAATGCACTCTTATCATCATGAATTGCAGCAGGCTGCAGCTGCTGCGTTCCATGCTAAGCAAGATTCACATGCGGCTGGATCAGCGTTCCGGCAACGCGCCTGCCTATGCCCAGCAATACCTTCCCGCCGCCGAAGATGCGCACCAGCGGTGCCTGTGAATACTCAGGCAGGTTAACTGTCATGCCGTTGCGCAGCCTTGCCTGCGATGCCTCATCGGCGAGGACAGCCGGTATCTCTGGCAGTACCGAGCGCGGATGCAGCAGAAGTTGCTCGATCATGCCCAAATTGGCTTCTGCAATCAACTGCTCGCGTGTGACCGCCTGAGCCAGTATGAAGGGACCGGCCTGTGTCCTGCGCAGCGAACCAAGGTGCGCACCACAGCCGGCAAGCACTCCAAGCTCATGCGCGACCGATCGCACATAGCCACCGGCAGACACATGCATGGTGAAGCTTGCAGTGTCGCCCTCGAGGCCGGTCAACTCAAAGCCGTGAATGGTAATGCGTGCAGGCTTCACCGGCACGTCCTTGCCTGCACGAGCGAGCTTGTAAGCGGGCACGCCGCCTATCTTTTTTGCTGAAAAGACAGGCGGCACCTGATCGATGGTGCCCTGAAAGCATGTGCCCAGTTCTTGCAGCCGCGCAAGCGACAACTCCAGCGGCTTTGGCTCCCCTTGCTGCTGCCCCTCGGCGTCGTAGGTATCGGTCGCCCAGCCAAATCGGATGGTGCCTTCATAGTGCTTTTCCGCCGCGTTGAAGAACTGCGCCAGCCGGGTCCACTTACCCAGCAGCAGCGGCAGCACGCCGGTCGCCATGGGGTCCAGCGTGCCCAGGTGGCCGATGGAGCGCTCGCCGGTTGCACGGCGAACCAGCGAAACAACATCGTGAGAGGTAAGTTTGGGAGGCTTGTCGAAAACTAAAAGGCCATTCATCTGCGCCTTTTGATTACAACATCAATACGGACGCATCGCGTAGCAAAGCCTAGCCCGCAGGATCGTCCTCTAAGCGAAATGCAGTGGAGTTGAAGGAGCTACTTCCCCCAGGACAGCGCTGCAGCCGCCAGGAGAACAGATCCTTTAACTGCACGACGCGCTCCGCTCAGGAGGAACGCTGTTACAGCAATCGCCGACCTAAAACGCCGCAGGCCGCCGCACCAGCGACAGGAATTCGTTTCGCGTCTGCGGCTGGTCTTTGAACGCACCCAGCATGGCTGAGGTGGTGGTCATGCTGCTCTGCTTCTCCACGCCGCGCATCATCATACAGAGGTGCTGCGCCTCCAGGATGACGGCCACGCCCTGTGGCTGTATGGCTTCAACAATGGACTCCGCCACTTGCCGCGTCATACGCTCCTGCACCTGCAGCCGCCGCGCAAACACATCCACCAGCCGAGCCACCTTGCTAAGCCCGATGACCTTGCCCTGCGGGATGTAGGCGACGTGCGCCTTGCCGAAGAATGGCAGCATGTGGTGCTCGCACAAGGAGTAGAACTCGATGTCGCGCACGATCACCATCTCGTCGTAGTCCACATCGAACAGCGCGCCGCGCAGGATCTCGGTCGGGCTCTGCTCGTAGCCACGCGTTAGGTGCGCCAGCGAACGCTCCATGCGCTCAGGCGTCTTCAGCAGGCCATCACGGGCAGGGTCCTCACCGACGCGGCGCAGCAGTTCACGGTAAATCTCCGCAGTGGACGCGTCCTGCAGTGCAGGCGATGAGTCCATCAAAGCAGCATGTCTTTGTAGCCGGCTGTCGTTCATGCTTCTGCTTCCCTTTCGATCTTACGCAGTGGAAGGCAGTGCCTGCGGATACCCACCGTAAAGCCCGCTGCTCTGTGTGGATGGCAGATCAAAGCTGTTGTTTCCTGTCTCTTCCACACGCACGTTCTGCAGCCGCAGCTTTCCGGACGGGTCCAGCAGCAGCACAGCGTTGCGAAAAATACGCTCCACCTCCGTGGCAAAGTTCTCGGTCGACGGCACAAAGTCAGCCGCAAAAGTGCTGTCTGCGTTCAGGTGCGTCCCGTCGAAGCGGTCGATCAGTTCGCGTTGGGCCAGCGCATCCAGCTTTGGCAGGTCCGCGACAAAGCCGGTCTCAGGATCGATGGGGCCGGCAACCGTAATCTCTACGAAGTAGTTGTGGCCATGTCCATACGGATTGTTGCATTTGCCGTAGATATCGCGGTTTTGTTCATCCGTCATCGCAGGTGCATGCAGGCGATGCGAAGCCGAGAGTCTGTAGCGGCGAGAAAAATGCGCAACGGGCAGTGTCCCCGGGCTGTTCACGCGACCGACTCCGGCTGA